>DATMXC010000060.1:0-6979 GCA_035561915.1 Gammaproteobacteria bacterium | reverse complement strand
TAGGTGCAGTCATGGCCGCGCATCTTCTGGAAACGCACCCAGATGTCGGTCTGGATGTATTCGACCAGGTGGCCAAGGTGGATCGGCCCGTTGGCGTAGGGCAGGGCGCTGGTGACGAGTATTCGGCGTTTGGAGTCCATGGAAAGCAGATTTTATGGTGGGGTGGGCATACTTATTCTATAATTATATGTTTACTAGAACGAAAAGGACACCAAACGGTGTCGAGAGTCGGCCTGGAGGCTGAGTATTACATGGTGGATGTTTCACAGTTACAGGTTGAGACGGTCCTCAGAGAGGTGATAGACCCTTATCTGGGCAAGGATCTGGTCACTGCTGCGGCCATTAAAAATATCGCTATTGAGGGTGATAGGGTTAAGGTCGAGGTGCTGCTGGGCTATCCCGCCAAGGGCTATCAGGACGAGCTGGCGGAAGAGATCAAGCGGCGCGTCGGGATGATTAGCGGTGTCGCTGAGGTGAGCGCCGTTATCTCCTCCAAGGTCATCCCTCACGCCGTGCAGAAGGGAGTAAAGCCGCATAAGGCCATCAAAAATATCATCGCCGTGGCCTCCGGGAAGGGCGGGGTAGGGAAGTCAACCACCGCCGTGAACCTTGCCTTGGCCTTGGTGGCCGAAGGCGGGAGCGTGGGTATTCTGGATGCCGACATCTATGGCCCCAGTCAGCCGCGCATGTTGGGTGGGCACGAGAAGCCCGTTTCGAAGGACGGTAAAACCATGGAGCCGGTGATGCGGCATGGCATTCAGTCCATGTCCATCGGGTATTTGATAGACGAAGAAACGCCCATGATCTGGCGTGGGCCGATGGTGACTACGGCGCTTGAGCAACTGCTGAATGATACGCAGTGGAAGGATCTGGATTATCTGGTGATTGATCTCCCGCCCGGCACTGGCGACATTCAACTGACTCTTTCACAGAAGATACCCGTGAGTGGCGCGTTGATCGTGACCACTCCGCAGGATATTGCCTTGTTGGATGCCCGTAAGGCACTCAAGATGTTTGAGAAGGTCGCGGTACCAGTGCTCGGCATCATCGAGAACATGAGCACGCATATATGCAGTCAATGCGGCCATGAGGAACATATCTTCGGCGCGGGCGGCGGCGAGCGGATGGCCAAGCAATACAACGTGGATATGCTGGGCGCCTTGCCGCTCGACATCAGCATCCGTGAAAACGCTGACGACGGCCATCCCAGTGTGGTTGCCGATCCGGAAGGACGCATTGCCAAGCTGTACCGCGAGATTGCGCGCAAGGTGGCGGCCAAACTTTCGTTACAGGCCAAGGATTACAGCGGCAAGTTTCCCAATATTGTGATTCAGAATACTTAAATACAGGGGCTGGGGGTTAGGGGCTAGAATGACATTGATCACTCGCCACTCGCTCCATCACGGAGAGTTATTTTGAGCATTAAATCAGACAAATGGATCCGCGAGATGGCGGAAAAGCACGGTATGATTGAGCCCTTCGAGCGCCATCAGGTACGCGAGAATGGAGCAGGGCGGGTGGTGTCCTACGGCACGTCCAGTTATGGTTACGATATCCGCTGCGCCGATGAGTTCAAGATCTTTACCAACATCAACTCGGCGATTGTGGACCCCAAGAATTTCGATTCCAACAGCTTCGTGGATCTCAAAGCGGATGTCTGCATCATCCCGCCCAATTCATTTGCCCTGGCGCGCACGGTGGAGTATTTCCGCATCCCACGCAATGTGCTCACGATATGTTTAGGCAAATCTACCTATGCGCGCTGTGGCATTATTGTCAATGTCACGCCGCTGGAGCCGGAGTGGGAAGGACATGTTACACTGGAGTTCTCCAACACCTCGCCGCTGCCCGCCAAGGTATACGCCAATGAGGGTGTGGCGCAGGTGATCTTTTTTGAGTCGGACGAGGTATGCGAGACCTCTTACAGGGATAGAGGAGGGAAGTATCAGGGACAGAAGGGTGTGACGTTGCCTAAGACATGATGTAGGGCCGAATTTATTCGGCCGACATTCGTGCGAATGAATTCGCACCTACGTTATGGTGCCGAGGAGAGGACTTGAACCTCCACGGGGTTACCCCCACTAACACCTGAAGCTAGCGCGTCTACCAATTCCGCCACCCCGGCTTGATACTGGCCCGAATCTATTTAAGCCTGTATAAAGCTTACCATAATCCGCGCCAATAAGGCGCGCACTTTACCGCAGTGAGAATATTTTATCAATGAAGAAAAAAACCACCGGGCCGTCAGGCCAAACCCCATCAGACCCCCATGCAACGCGCGAGGCGCGCAAATACGAGCGCCCCATCGTCAGCCGGGAATTTATATTGCAATACTTAGCGGAACACGGAGCGCCGCTGACCTTTAGCAGTCTCGCCGGTGAGTTAGGGATAACCGACGAAACCGATCTGGAGGCCCTGCGCCGGCGCCTCAAGGCCATGGAGCGCGATGGCCAATTGGTTCGCAACCGCCGTGAGGGTTACGGGGTGGCAGCCAAGATGGATCTTATCCAGGGTCGAGTGATCGGCCACCCGGATGGCTACGGCTTTCTGACGCCGGATGAAGGTGGGGGAGATTTGTTTCTGTCCGCAAAAGAGATGCGCGTCCTGTTCGACGGCGACCGTACCGTGGTGCGCGTGTCCGGTGTGGATCGGCGCGGCCGCCGCGAGGGTGCGGTGGTGGAGGTGTTGGAGCGGAACACGACTCAAGTAGTAGGGCGCTTTTATCTCGAAAAGGGGGTCGGCTTCGTGATTCCCAATAATAAGCGCATCAGCCAGGACATCGTCATACCGGCCGATCAGCAGGGGAGTGCCAAACATGGCCAGATCGTCATAGCCGAAATCATTACCCAACCGAGCCTGCACAGCCAACCGATCGGTAGGGTGAGTGAGATTTTGGGCGACCACATGGCGCCGGGCATGGAGATTGACATCGCGCTGCGCGTCTACGATCTGCCACAGGCTTGGCCGCCTGAGGTCGAGACAGAGATCGCACCGCTGGGTACCCAAGTGCCGGAATCCGCCAAGCACGGCCGGGAAGATATCCGTGATGTCCCGTTGGTGACCATAGACGGCGTGGACGCCAGAGACTTTGACGACGCCGTGTTCTGCGAGCGGCAAGGCAAAGGTTGGCGGTTGCTGGTGGCGATTGCCGATGTGTCTTCGTATGTCAGGCACGGTACGGCGCTGGATCGTGCCGCCTTCGAGCGTGGTAATTCGGTGTACTTCCCGGAGCGGGTTATCCCCATGTTGCCGGAAATCCTCTCGAACGGCCTGTGTTCGATCAATCCCAATACCGATCGCTTGTGCATGGTCTGTGAGATGTCCATAGACGAGACGGGGAGAGTGAAAAAGTACCGCTTCTTCGAGGGCCTCATGCGCTCCCACGCACGACTCACGTACGACCAGGTGGCGGCCATGCTGGCCGAGGGTGACCAGACCTTGCGGGCGCGTTATCAGCCGCTCGTTCCGTACCTGGAAGAGCTTTATGCCTTGTATAAGGCGTTGCGCGAGCGGCGCGAGGCGCGCGGTGCGATTGATTTTGAGACCATCGAAACCCGCATCGTTTTCGGACTCGGAAAAAAGATCGAAGAGATCGTACCGGTGGTTCGCAATGATGCGCACCGTATCATTGAAGAGTGCATGGTGGCGGCCAACGTCGCTGCGGCCGAGTTTCTGCTTGAGCGCAAAATGCCGGCCCTCTACAGGGTGCACCAAGGTCCCACGGGCGAGAAGCTCGATGATCTCAGGGGCTTCCTTGCCGAGCTTGGGTTGAACCTGGGGGGTGGCGATAGTCCGGAGCCCAAGCACTACGCAACATTGCTGGCTTCCATTCAGAAGCGCCCCGATCTGTACTTAATTCAAACGGTGTTGCTACGCAGCCTGAGGCAGGCTGTCTACAGCCCGGAGAATATCGGCCACTTCGGTTTGGCCTATGAGGCCTACACCCATTTTACTTCGCCGATACGGCGCTATCCCGATCTCCTGGTGCACCGCGCCATTCGTCATCTGCTGGCAGGAAAACCTGCCGCAGAGTTCGACTACACTCCGGCAATGATGTTGAGCTACGGTGAGCACTGCTCCATGACCGAGCGCCGCGCCGATGAGGCGACGCGAGACGCAGTTGATTGGCTTAAGTGCGAGTACATGATGGACAAGGTCGGCCAGGAGTTCGACGGACTGATAACCGGGGTGACCGGCTTTGGCGTGTTTGTCATGCTCAAGGATATTTACGTCGAGGGCCTGGTGCATGTGACGGCCCTTGGCAACGACTACTATCACTTTGACTATGCCAAACACCGGCTTTCGGGCGAGCGCACGGGCGTAGTCTACCGCCTCGGCGACCCCCTCAGGGTAAAGGTCATGCGCGTGGGTCTCGATGACAAGAAGATAGACTTTGAGCTTGTCGAGCAGGAGCGCAAAAAGAGTAAATCCAAACGGCGCGCCTCCAGATAGTCGCTGTGGTCGGAAAAATAGCGCCCTGTCTGAGCTGAAACACGGGAATGAAGTGATCTATGTAATATATAGATAAAACAATTAATTATAATTGTTAGTTAATGTGAAATATAGATTATAGCTTGTCAAATTTGCGGTTAAGGTTCAGCTCAGGAACAATACCAAGACTATACTTGACGGTGCGCGAGGCAAGGCATGACCATTCAATCCATTCCCATCAAGGTCAACCTTGCCAACCTGAAGGCTTCATGCTCGGCGTGCACGCTGCACGAGCTATGCCTGCCGATGGGTTTGAGCTTGGACGACACGGAGTTAGTGGACAAGATCATCAATAACCGCCGCAAATTTTTGCGCGGCGATTATCTATATCGGGCGGGCGACAGTTTTCGATCTCTCTATGCCATCCGCAATGGCTTTTTCAAGATGTCTGAGTTGGCCGAGGACGGTTGCGAAAAAATCACCGGTTTTTACATGGCGGGTGAACTGTTGGGGATGGATGCCATCAGCGACGACCGGCACCATTATCATGTCGTCGCTTTGGAAGACAGCATGGTGTGCGAGATCCCCTTTGCTGACCTTGAGCATTTGACAAGCACGATTCCTGCGCTGCAGCACCATTTCCATAAAATCATGAGCCGTGAAATAGTGGCCGACCAAGGCCACATGCTGCTGCTCAGCAAGATGAAGGCGGAGCAGCGCTTGGCAGCCTTTTTGTTGAACCTGTCGCAGCGTCTTGGGGCGCGCGGCTATTCGCCCACTCATTTCTATCTGCGCATGACCCGCGAAGAGATCGGCAATTATCTCGGACTAACCCTGGAGACCATCAGTCGCACCTTCACCCATCTTCAGCAGGAAGGGCTGATGACCGTACATCATCGCGATGTCGAGTTGCATGATCTGCTCCGGCTGAAGGGTATGCTGAACCATTACTAGGCTGATTACTGCTACCCCAGCCCCCCAGCTTGTCACGATAAATACGCTGAGCCCCATCCTTGGGAACCCAGCTTGAACGCTGTTCTCTCCCGGCCTTGCAATGGGCATCTCTGTAAAAAAACAATGGATGTTCCGCAAAGTGTTTGTTCTCCTGCCTTTCTTCCTCAATTCGCGGTTAAAAAATATCTGACGGCTAAAATCGGGACTTTGATTTAGATCAAACAAGATTCAATTATTTATTCCGGATGCCGGTAAGAGTGGCAGAATTCAACTATGCGTATTTGAGTTGAAGCTGAAGCCATGCCCACGACTACTTTTTATGATGTTTCAGAAGAAGCCTGCCAGCTATTGCGCCGCGGGCTTGTTAATCATCCCTCGTGGGACACGCGGTTCATCAGCGACTCGCTGGATACCCATAATGCTGTATTGGCGGAACACAGCGAAGTAGTGTCTGTATTGGGTAACAGTCGTATCACGGCAGAGATCATAAACAAGCTGCCGGCACTGCGTCTGCTGGCGGCACGTTCAACGGGTTTTGATCATATTGATCTCAAGGCGGCGGCTCAGCGCAGTATTCTTGTGTGCAGTGCACCGGACTACGGTTTTATTACGATTGCGGAATATACCCTGGGACTGTTGCTGTTGTTGATGCGACGGCTGGCGGCCACCCTGCGCCGGACACGGCACGGTGATTTTTCCAGGGCGGGACTTACTGGCTACGATCTACATGGTAAAACGCTGGGCCTCATCGGTACCGGCCGGATAGGCGCCCGCGTTGCTTACCTGGCTCATGCCTTCGGGATGCATGTGCTGGCCTGTGACCCGGTGCCAAATTTGGCCCTGTGCCGTGATTGCGGGGTGGTGTATCTTGCCCTCGATGAGTTGCTGCCGAAGGTGGATGCGCTCAGTCTACATGTGCCCTATACAGAGGCCACCCACCATCTGCTCAATGAAGAGCGGTTGCGCATGCTTAAACCGGGCGTGGTGTTGGTGAACACCGCACGCGGCGGTATCGTGGACTGCCGCGCGCTGGCGCGCCTCCAGGCCGAAGGCCATTTCGGCGGGCTCGCGCTGGATTGTTTCGAGGGCGAGGAAGTCTGGATCAACGCGCATGCCCCGCTGCTGCCGAGTCTCGCCTCTGTGCAACTCGAGCAGGCATTGAACAGCTTTCAAATGCAGCTCGGCGAGAATGTGATTCTGACTCCGCACAACGCCTTTAATTCAAAGGAGGCATTGGAGAGGTTGCTGCAAACCACGCTGGAAAATATCGAGGCATACTTTGCCGGAAATCCCAAGAATCTGGTGCAGCTAGTGCCTCAAACTAATCCCACGTCTGAAAGCTCGTCGCTCACGCCCGCAGGTTCCGGATGATTTGCTCCACCGTGAACTTCTTCTTGGCCATGCCCGCCTCCATTAGAAGGCGATTCAGACTTTACCGATAAACCTGATCCGGTTAATGTCAAAAACACTGAAAATTATCCTCTTCGCCGTCGGCGGACTCGTTGGGCTCCTCATCCTCGTCGCGGTGGTACTGCTTCTTTTCGTGGATGCCAATGCCTACAAGCCCCAGTTGGAGATGGCCGCCTCCGACGCA
>DATMXC010000059.1:0-14948 GCA_035561915.1 Gammaproteobacteria bacterium | reverse complement strand
GTGCCGCGCACCACGCCCTCGAAGAAGAACTGGCCGAGTTCACCGGGCGACCCCGCGCCTTGTTGTTCTCCACCGGCTACATGGCCAACCTCGGTGTCATCGGCGCGCTGGCAGGTCCGCGCGATACGGTATATGAAGACCGTCTCAATCACGCCTCACTCGTTGATGCGGCCGTTTTATCCCGCGCCCGGCTGCGGCGTTATCCGCATGGCGACATGAGTGCGTTACAGAATCAGCTCGTACGCACCGACAAACTCGCACTCATTGTCAGCGATGGCGTATTCAGCATGGATGGCGATCTTGCTCCAGTATCTGCGCTTGCGGAGTTGGCGCGCAACTACCACGCCAGTCTCATGATAGACGACGCACACGGCTTGGGCGTGCTTGGGAAAACCGGCAGGGGAACCTTGGAGCAGCTAGCAATAAACCCGGACGATGTTCCGGTTCTTATGGGTACGCTAGGCAAGGCCTTCGGCGTCTTTGGCGCGTTTGTCGCGGGGAGTGAAGAGTTGATCGAGACACTTATCCAACAGGCGCGTAGCTATATTTACACCACCGCGCTGCCGCCCGCACTCGCCGAGGCGGCGCGGATGAGCCTTAAGCTTTCACAGAGTGAACAGTGGCGGCGCGAACATTTGTTCTCACTCATTGCACGCTTTCGACTAGGCGCAACGCAACTGAATTTACCCATTGCAGCTTCAATCACACCCATCCAGCCGCTCATCGTTGGCGATAGTAGGCAAGCGCTCACGCTCAGCGAAAAACTCTATACGCGCGGTATCGTCATCAACGCGATCCGCCCGCCCACTGTACCCAAAGGCCAGGCGCGCCTGCGCATCACGCTTTCCGCCGCGCACAGTGAACAGCACGTAGACCGTCTGTTGGAAACCTTGGCTGGAGTTGTTGCTGCATGAGTCTGTTTAGTGAAACGCTGGGAAACGGACCGGACATAGTGTTGCTGCATGGCTGGGGCTTGCATGGCGGGGTATGGGAAGAAACGGCTGCGCACCTTGCAAATGATTTCCGCGTCACCTGCATAGACCTCCCTGGCCATGGACGCAGTGCAGCGATCCCCGAATCGTACACACTGCAAACTCTCGCCAAATGGATCTTGTCCGTTGCCCCTCAGCAAGCAATATGGCTCGGCTGGTCGCTCGGCGGGATGCTGGCCATGCAATGCGCTGCGACCCATCCTGAACGTGTGACAAAGCTGATCCTGGTTGCCAGTACCCCCAGGTTCACACATTCTGCTGATTGGTCTCACGGCATCAGCTCAGAGGTGTTTGAACAAATTGCGCAAGAACTGGAACACGACGCCAAAAAAACGATAAGGCGATTCCTCGCATTGCAATTGCGCGGCAGCGAACGGGCACACGAAAGCCTTACCGCTCTAAACCATGCCGTATTTCGCCACGGCCTGCCCGCAACGGCGGCTTTGCGAGGAGGGTTAAACATTCTGCGTGACGCCGATCTCCGCACTCATCTGGCGCGCATCTCCTCCCCGGCGCTGGTGATCGCCGGCGAACGTGACCCGTTGATCCCATTACAGGCCGGTGACTATCTAGCGGAGAATTTGCCGAATGGAAAATTACTCACCCTGCCGAAGTCGGGACATGCGCCGTTTCTTTCGCATCCTTCTGAGTTTTTGCGAGCCATTAACGAATTTTTATGACTGAACTTCCTGAATCCTACCGGCTCGATAAAAGACTCATGCGGCGTGCCTTCGAAAAAGCCGCGCGCGAGTATGACAAAAGCGCGATGTTGCAGCACGAAGTGGGCCGCCGCATGCTGGAGCGTCTCGACCTGGTGCGCCTGAAACCGTCCTTCATACTCGATGCCGGCGCCGGCACCGGCGCACCCGCCAAGGTGCTCGCCCAGCGTTATAACGGCGCCACCGTCATCGCCCTGGACATCGCCCACGGCATGCTGCTCGAGGCGCGCACACGGGTTTCGTTTTTAAGTAAATGGTTTACTCATCGCCAAACCTTTATTTGTGGTGACATTGAATCGCTGCCGCTCACTGCCGCCAGTGTGGATATGATCTTCTCCAATCTCAGTTTGCAATGGTGCAACGACCTGGATCGCGCGTTGAGCGAATTTTGTCGGGTGCTCAAGCCCGGTGGTCTGCTGATGTTTTCCACCTTCGGCCCCGACACACTCAGAGAGCTGCGCGCGAGTTGGAGTAAAGTGGATCAGTATAGTCACGTGAACGCCTTCATGGATATGCATGACATCGGCGACGCCCTTGTTCGTGCGCGCTTCGCCAATCCGGTGATGGATGTAGAGCGCTATACTCTGACCTATCCTGACCTCAATACATTGATGCGCGATCTGAAAAACATCGGTGCGCACAACGTCATGGCGGGCCGCCCGCACGGACTCACCGGCAAGGGACGCTTGCGGCAGCTCACCGCCGCCTATGAGGAATATCGCAAGGACGGGGTCTTGCCCGCGAGCTATGAAGTCATCTATGGACATGCCTGGGCGCCTGAAACGATGCCTCAACAAACCTCCCGCGACGGCGTGGTCAGCATTCCTCTCAGCAGCCTGCGCGGTCGCAAAGCGGCATGACAGGCGGTTTTTTCATCACCGGCACCGACACGGATGTGGGCAAGACCTGGGTAACGCTGGGCCTGCTGCAGGCGTTCGCATCTGCGGGTTATCGCACGGCGGCCATGAAACCCGTAGCTTGTGGGGTGGTCGAGACTGGGGAAGGCTTGCGCAATGAAGACGCCTTACTGTTACAACGGCAGGCCACCTTGCCGCTCGGCTATGAAGAGACCAATCCGTACCTGTTCCATCCGCCGATCGCCCCTCACCTTGCCGCGCAAGACGCCGGGGTACGCATTGATCTCTCGCATGTCAAAGCGCTGTATGACAATGTCGCACAGCGTACGGACGTAGTGGTTGTGGAAGGCGTGGGCGGTTGGCTGGTGCCGCTCAATGAGCATGAGACCAGCGCGGACTTGGTCGAGCGGCTAGGGTTACCCGTAATTCTGGTGGTGGGACTGCGCTTAGGTTGTCTGAATCATGCTCTACTCACGGTCGAGAGTATCGCTCATCACGGTGTGCGTCTGGCGGGCTGGGTGGCAAATTGCATCTCTGTGAATATGCCCCAACAGGCGCGGAATATCGAGACCTTGCGGGCACGAATTTCCGCGCCCCTGTTGGGCACTATCCCTTATCTTGCAGCGTTAGACCCAAACATGATCGCTACGCTACTTACGCTTCCTGACTCGGCGTAGTCACCTTCAAAAACAGGCATCAAGCGACCAGCGCCGCCTTGAGCTTTTTGATGGCGTTGTTTTCAAGCTGCCGGATGCGCTCGGCCGAGACCTTGTGGCGCTTGGCGAGGTCTTGCAGGGTGGTCTTTTTTTCGGCCAGCCAGCGCCGCGCCAGAATGTCACGGCTGCGTGGATCGAGATTGGCGAGGGCGTGGTTGAGCTGTTCGCTGCCGCTCTCGGCGGTATCCCGGTCTTCGACCTGAGTTGCCGGATTCATACGCAAATCTTGCAGATAGGCGGCGGGCGCAAAGTTGGGCGACTCGTCTTCATCGTCCTCGTCGGCATCGAACGAGATGTCTTGCCCGCTAAGACGCATCTCCATCTCGCGCACGGCCTCGGGGCTGACGCCGAGATCCTTTGCCACGGCATTAACCTCTTCCTGGTTGAACCAGCCCAGGCGTTTCTTGGCGCCGCGCAGATTAAAGAACAGTTTACGTTGTGCCTTGGTGGTCGCCATCTTGACGATGCGCCAGTTGCGCAGGACGAATTCGTGGATTTCGGCGCGTATCCAGTGCACGGCAAACGACACCAAACGGACCTTCATGTGGGGGTCGAATCGGCGCACCGCCTTCATGAGGCCGATGTTGCCTTCCTGGATCAGGTCGCCCAAGCCCAAACCATAGCCTGAATAGCCGCGCGCGATGTACACCACAAAGCGCAGGTGACCCATGATAAGGCGCTGCGCTGCGCTGAGATCGTTGTGTTCTTGCAGGCTGACCGCCAGGGCGAACTCTTCCTCGGCGCTTAGTACCGCTACTGCGTTCGCCGCGCGTACGTAGGCATCCAGACTGCCTACCGGGGTCGCTAATTGGAGATCAAAGTTTTGTTTCATTGTCTTACCTTAGTGTAATGGTAATGCCTCAATTTTATCATGCCCGGCGAGTATGTAGCGGACCTATCTATATAAAACCCAAGAAATGATAAAACCGCTGCTATTTCAATTATCTTGCAGGTACTTAAGAGTGATAGAAGGCCGGAAAGTTCAGTTTTGGACGGTAACCCGCCGGACCTGGCTATTAACGGCCACCAACCCCTGCTGGTTACACATATAAGTACAGTTCCTCCCCGCTTCTTTGGCAGCATAGAGCGCCTGGTCTGCGTAACTGAGCAATCGGGTCAACGAGACCTCCGGGTGATACAAGGTGGAGGCGACCCCTACGCTGATCGTCAAGGGAATATTTATTGGATTTAGGGACTCGATACGTCGCCGCAGTTCCTCGGCCTGGGCCAAGGCTTCACTTTCTTCACAATGGGGTACCAGGATGGCAAACTCTTCCCCGCCAAATCGTGCGACGATAGGGTCGCCCTCGGTGTGCCGGTATGCCACTTCTCCCAGCCGCCTGCCGGCCTCCATTGCTTCCGGAGATTTATTCGCCTCTATAAAATGCTGCCTGAGTGCCTGCGCGATCAGAACTAATACACGATCTCCTGCAATATGGCCATAATTGTCGTTGATCTTCTTGAAATGATCTATATCTATCAAGTACACCCATAACGGGCGGCTAGACTCTTTTTCGAGGCTACGGCTACCGTGGTCGAACAGGTAACGCCGGTTATGCACCCCGGTCAGGCTGTCCGTGGTGGCTAGGCGGCTCATCTCCTCGGCCTGATGTTTAAGGGCGGTGAATTGCTGTTTGATAAGTAGCAGCGAGCGTACCCGGGCCATGAGCACCTCGGCCACAATGGGCTTGGTGACAAAGTCGTTCGCACCGGCATGGAACACCTCAGTCTGCTTTTTCTCATTGCTGATGGAGGTGACCACCAACACCGGCAACTCTTGCTGGGAGTAACGCAGCTTGGCGCGGATGGCGTGCAGCAAATCGCCACCCGTCATTTTACCCTTGAGGAAAAAGTCGGTGATCACGATGTCTACGTCCGGCTCGTCCTCCGGCCCGTTCCGCTCCAGCAGACTCAAGGCCTGTTCCGCGGTGCTGACCCGCTCCACCTGCAAACCGTGCGTTTCCATCACACGGCGCGTGATCTCTGCGGCGGTGGGGCTGTCTTCCACATAGAGTACTCTGCCCACCAAACCAAGGTTCCGCTGAGTGAAGGCCTTAATGAAGCTTACAAACTCGGCATAACCCTGGGACTTATCAAAATAGTCCGTGACGCCTGCGGCAAAGCCTTCGCGCAGCAACCGTTCATCCGCATTGCCGGAAACAACGATGATGGGGGTATAGCGCTGGATGGCGGTCTCACGGATACGGCGGCTGAGGTCGAGGCCATCCATGTCGGGGAGCAACAGGGCGGTGGTAATGAGATCGAATTTGATGGTGGTAAGATAGCCCAAGGCTTCGCTTGCGGTGGCGCAGGCGGTGATGCGGGCATTGCCCATCTCGGACCGCAGGCTGCGCGCAATCAGCGTGCGCGAGACCTCGGAGTCATCCACGATCATGATGCTCGTTGTTCGTTTTTCCACCCCAGCCTTGCCCCTTTAAGTCAGCCAATACGACATCTGATAGGGGTCTGCATAATTCATACCATGATGTTACGTCGGCTCAATGGCGGCCAAGTGCCTGTGTACGGCCAGCAATGCACCGAACAGGCCGAGCGCCCCTCCCAGACTCACCAACACGAGACTGCCGGTAAGGCTTAAGTGGATCAGTTGAAAATCGCTGCTATACAACCTCGCGAGCTGCTCTATAGGGCCACGCAGCAGCCCCAAGGCAAGCGTCACCAGCACCCAGGCGATGACCCCGCCGAGCAGCCCATAGCCGAGGCCGAGGTAGAGAAACGGACGGCGGATAAAGGCATCGGTCGCGCCTATCAGCTTGATGATCTCGATTTCCTCACGGCGGTTTAGTATCGCCAGGCGGAGGGTGTTACTCACGATCAGCAACACGCCGAGCGCCAACAGACCGGCCAGCAACGTTACGCCGCGCTCGACGACCCGCAGAATCGCCTCCAAACGCTGTAGCCATTGCATATCAAACTGCACGGCGTCGGCCTCGGGGAGTGCCCGTAGCGTGGTGAGCAGTTCCGTGACTGCCTGAGCCGGCGAAGTTCCTGCGGGAGACGGCGTGGGATAAACCACGAGCAGAGCCGGCAGGGGATTCTCATCCAACATCGCCAAGGCCTCGGCAAAACCGCTCTGTTTACGCATCTCCTCGAGCCCTTGAGAGCGGCTAATCAGCTTGACCTGCGACACACCCGGCAGCGTGCGCAATCGCCCAGCGAGCGAGCTTGCCTGAGCGTCGCTGATCCCGGGTTTGAGAAAGACCGACATCTGACGCTCGTCGTGCCACTGCGTGCTATGCGCCTGAATAGGGCTCAATACCGCATACAGCCCGGCAGGCAAGGCGAGCGCGATGCCGATGACGGCGGCCGTCATTAAGGTAGCGATAGGGGTACGGCTCAACTGTCCGAGCGTGGCGACAAACGCCTGCAGGTGTAACAGTATAAAGGCGCCAAAGCGGCGCCGGGATGCGGGTGCAGAAGGTCTCGCTTCCGGTTGTTCCGACAGCCGTTGCAGCGACTCGCGCGCAACGAGCGTCGCCCCCGTGCGCCGCCTACTGCTGCCGAAGAGATTCTTCATGCGCTTTACTATCGCTGGTCAATCGGCCGTTTTTGAGGGTGAGCATGCGCTGCGACAGGCTCTCGATGAGGCTCACATCGTGGCTCGCAATCAGCACCGTCACACCGAACTGATTGAATTGCTGAAACAGCTTCATGATTTCACGCGATAGCTCCGGGTCGAGATTGCCGGTCGGCTCGTCGGCAAGCAACAGCGGAGGCTTGTTGACCACGGCGCGGGCGATGCCGACGCGCTGCTGTTCACCGCCCGACAGCACCAGCGGGTAGAGTTTTTCTTTATTGAGCAACCCGACCTTGTCCAGCGCGGCGCGCACCCGCCGGCCAATCTCCGCTGCACCCAAACCAGCGATCACCAGCGGCAGTGCGACATTGTCGAACACCGTGTGGTCATTGAGCAGCCTATGACTCTGAAAAACCATGCCTATGCTGCGGCGCAGATAAGGGATGCGCCGATTGCCGAGCGCCGACAGGTTTTGTCCGTTGACGATGATCTGACCGCTGCTCGCGCGTTCCAGCAGGGTGATGAGTTTCAGCACCGTGCTCTTGCCGGCGCCGGAGTGGCCGGTGAGGAACGCCATCTCGCCGCGCTGGAGTTCAAAATCCAGTCGGTTCAGCGCCTCATAACCGCCGGGATAGCGTTTGGAGACTTGGTGGAAATGGATCATAACTGTAGGTGCGAATTCATTCGTATATCGGCCGAATAAATTCGGCCCTACCCATTTTCAAACAACGCCTCCACGAATTCCGCGGCGTTGAATTCACGTAGATCTTCTATCCCTTCGCCGACGCCGATGTAGCGTATTGGCAAACCGAGTTTCTTGGCGATGGCGAAGATGACGCCGCCCTTGGCGGTGCCATCGAGCTTGGTAAGGATGATGCCGGTCACCCCCACCGCTAGCTGAAATTGCTCGGCCTGGTTGAGGGCGTTCTGACCGGTGCCGGCGTCCAGCACCAGCAACACCTCATGGGGCGCGCCGGGATCGGCCTTGGCGATAACCCGTTTGACCTTTTTCAGTTCCTCCATCAAATTGCCCTGGGTGTGCAGGCGGCCTGCTGTGTCGGCGATAAGTACGTCTACACCACGCGCACTTGCAGCCTGCTGCGCATCAAAGATCACTGAGGCGGAGTCCGCACCGCTGTGCTGGGCGATCACGGGAATCGCGTTGCGCTCGCCCCAAACCTGCAATTGTTCGATGGCCGCGGCGCGGAAGGTGTCGCCGGCGGCCAGCATGACCGAGTGGCCCTGGCCTTGCAGCCGCTTGGCAAGTTTGCCGATGCTGGTGGTCTTGCCTGCTCCGTTGATGCCGACCATCAGTATCACAAACGGCCGCACACCCGGGGGTATCCTCAGAGGACTGCTGCATGGCTCCAGTATGACGCGCAGGTCCTCGCGCAACGCAGCGAGCAGTGCGCTTGCATCACTAAGTTGATGGCGCGCCACGCGCGTGGTCAGATCGGCGATGATCGCCTGGGTAGCCTCTACCCCCACATCGGCGCTCAATAATTGGGTCTCGATCTCCTCCAGCAGCGCCCCGTCTATCTGCCGCTTACCGAGCACCAGCCGGGAGAGGCCTTCGCCCAGGTTGCTGCGGGTGCGGCCGAGCGAGCTCTTGAGGCGCGAGAACAGGCCCCGCCCAGCCGCGGCGGGAGACTCGACACCGTCGGTCGCTCCCGGCATCCTGCCTCCCGCGACATTAGTAGGATCCTTCGCTGGCGCTCTTCCTTGTACGTCAGGGTTTGCGTCACCCGTCGCGGTGGCTGAGGGTGGAGATTTGTCTTTTCTGAAACTGAACATGGCTTTTCAGGTCATAGGATGCGTTATCCTATCACTCAGACCGGTTTTAGACGAACCCATTACAAGCTGCTAAATACAAAAGGATGTACCCGATGCCTAGATTTTTTCTCATCATACTGCTCTGCGCCGCTTGGACGGCCGCCGCCTCACCCGCCGAGGTTCGTGAATTCAAACTGGATAACGGTCTTAAATTGATCGTCAAGGAGGATCACCGCGCGCCGGTGGTCGTCTCACAAGTCTGGTACAAGGTCGGCTCCAGTTACGAGCACAGCGGCATCACCGGGTTGTCGCATGTACTGGAGCACATGATGTTCAAGGGTACCCGCAAACACGGTCCCAATGAGGCGTCGCGCATCATCTCCGCCAACGGCGGCCAGGAAAACGCCTTCACCGGCCGCGACTACACGG
Organism: Gammaproteobacteria bacterium; assembly: GCA_035561915.1. Lineage (GTDB taxonomy): Bacteria > Pseudomonadota > Gammaproteobacteria > SURF-13 > SURF-13 > JACPZD01. The sequence continues at coordinate 5,927 of DATMXC010000059.1, read as the reverse complement.
CGTATTACCAACAACTGGAAAAATCGCGCCTGCCGGTGAGCTTCGAACTGGAGTCCGACCGCATGCGCAACCTGCTGCTCAAGCAAGATGAGTTCGTCAAGGAGGTGCAGGTGGTGATGGAGGAGCGCCGGCTGCGCACCGACGACGACCCCGAGTCTCTCACCTATGAACACTTCGCCGCCACCGCGTTTCACAACGGCCCGTATCAGAACCCGGTGATCGGCTGGATGGGCGATCTCGAGAATATGACCTTGGCGGATTTGAAGCAGTGGTACAAAACCTGGTACGCGCCCAACAATGCCACGGTGGTGGTGGTGGGCGACGTGCAGCCCGACGAGGTATTTGCGCTCGCCAAAAAATATTTTGGACCGCTCAAACCCAGTAAATTGATGCCGCTTAAACCGCGCCGCGAGGTCGAGCAAAAAGGCCTGCGCCGGGCGGTGGTTAAGGCCCCTGCCGAGTTACCGTATCTGCTGATGGGCTATCAGACGCCGTCGCTGACCGCTTCCCAAGGCGCGGACGGGGAACCCTATGCACTTGAGGTGTTGTCGGGAATCCTGTCCGGCGGCAACAGCGCGCGGCTCGCCAAGCACCTGGTGCGCGAAGAGCGCATCGCCGCGAGCGCCGGTGCTGGGTATAACCTGTATTCCCGCGCCCCTGATCTGTTCATGCTCGAGGGCACACCCGCACAAGGCCGCAGCGTCGCCGAGCTCGAACAGGCGCTGCGTGACCAGATCAAACGTTTGCAGGACGAACCGGTTAGCGAGGCGGAGCTTGCCCGAATCAAGGCACAGGTCGTGGCCAGCAAGGTCTATGAGCAGGACTCCACCTTTGGCCAGGCGATGCAGATCGGAACCTTGGTGACCGTCGGCCTCGACTGGCGGTTGCAGGACAGCTATCTTGATCGCATCAACGCGGTCACCGCGGAGCAGATCCAACAGGCGGCGCGCAAATATCTGATTGACGATCACCTAACCGTCGCAGTGCTGGAACCGCTCCCCCTCGATCCCAACAAGAAACCGCGCGGGCCGTTGGACGGACACTTGGGAGGCGGCAATGTACGTTAAAGCATGGATAGGCGCGATCCTGTTTGCACTGTGCAGCATCGCACAGGCCGGGCCGCAGATTGAGCAATGGCAAACCCACAACGGCGCGCGCGTCTACTTAGTCGCGGCCCCGGAATTGCCCATGGTGGACGTGCGGGTGGTGTTTGATGCGGGCAGCGCACGCGACGGCGGCAAGTCCGGACTCGCCGCGCTGACCAACGGCCTGCTCGACGATGGCGCCAAGACGGCTGACGGCGAGCTTAACGCCGATCAGATTGCGGAGCGCTTCGCCGACCTCGGTGCACAATTCGGCACCACCGCGGACCGCGACATGGCGAGCGTCAGCCTGCGCAGCCTGACCAAACCTGATCTGCTGCAACCGTCCTTGCAGGCTGTCGCGGCAATCCTGACGCAGCCGGGTTTTCCACAAAATGGCTTCGAGCGCGAGCAGAGCCGCGTGCTGACCCACCTCCAGGCGCAAGAACAATCTCCCGGCGAGATCGCCGGCAAGGCCTTCTTTAAGGCCGTGTACGGCGAACATCCGTATGCCACGCAAGCGCTCGGCAATCCGGACAGCATAAAGCAACTCACCCGCGATGACCTGATCGCCTTTCACAACCGCTATTACGTGGCACGCAATGCCGTGGTCGCCATCGTCGGCGCGGTCACGCGCAAGGAGGCGGAGGCCATCGCCGAGACACTGGTGGACAAGCTGCCCGAGGGCGAGGCCGCCCCGGCGCTGCCCAAGGTGGCCGGCCTGGAGAACGCCCAGAACGTGCAGATCCCATACAGCTCCGCACAGACCCACATCCTGGTCGGCCAGCCCGGCATCAGCCGCATAGACCCAGACTATTTCCCGCTGGTGGTGGGCAATCACATCCTCGGCGGCAACGGCCTGGTCGCACGGCTTGCCGAGGAAATCCGCGAAAAGCGCGGGCTGTCCTACAGCACCTACAGCTACTTCCAGCCGATGCGTGAGCCGGGCCCCTACACTCTCGGTCTGCAAACCCGCAACGAGCAGACCAGCGAGGCCCTCAAGGTATTACGCGACACGCTCAAGGATTATGTCGAGCACGGGCCGACCGCCGCCGAGCTCAAAGCCGCCAAGCAAAACATCACCGGCGGCTTTGCGCTGCGCATAGACAGCAACGCCAACCTGCTCGACTATCTCGCGCTGATCGGTTTTTACCAGTTGCCGCTCGACTACCTGGACAGCTACAACAGGAAGGTCGAACAGGTCACCTTGGAACAGATCCGCGACGCCTTCAAGCGTCGCGTGAAACCGGAACAGATGGTCACGGTCATCGTCGGTGGCGGCGCGCAAGCCAACCAAAACTAAACGCCCCCAGCAACTGCGCATCATCGGCGGTCGCTGGCGCAGTCGCCGGCTGAGCTTCCCCGATGTCGAGGGGCTGCGTCCGACGCCGGATCGGGTCCGCGAAACTTTGTTCAACTGGCTGGCGCCCGTGATCGAAGGGGCGCGCTGCTTGGACTTGTTCGCCGGCAGCGGCGCACTGGGCTTAGAGGCGCTATCGCGCGGCGCGGTCGAGGTCGTTATGGTAGACCGCGACCCGCAGGTCATCGCCCGCCTTAAGGAAAATGTTGCGACCCTCAGTGCGCCGGGCGCAACTATCGTAGCGGCCGATGCCTTGCCCTGGCTACAGTCGCCGCATCAGAAATCAACCTTTGACATCGTTTTTCTCGACCCGCCGTTCGGCCAAGATTTGCTAGAACCCTGCTCTAAGTTATTGGAAGAACGCGGCTGGCTCACCCCCTCGGCCTACATCTATTTGGAATCCGAGTCGGTCCTCGGCCTACCCAGCCTACCCGATCATTGGCGGCTAAAACGCAGCCAAAAGGCCGGTCAAGTAGGGTATCATTTAGCGACAAGAGAGGGGGCCACGACAACATGAACATCACCGCAATCTATCCCGGCACCTTCGACCCCATCACCAAGGGACACAGTGATTTGGTTCAGCGCGCGGCGAAATTATTCGATCGGGTGATCGTCGCGATCGCTGCGAATCCCACCAAGGCCCCGGCGCTGTCGCTGGCCAAGCGCGTCGAGCTGGCGCACACCGTGCTTGCTGAATTGAAAAATGTCGAGGTAGTCAGCTTCGATACTCTGCTCGCCGATTTCGTTAAGGCGCGTGGGGCGCAGGTGATACTGCGCGGCCTGCGCGCGGTATCGGACTTCGAGCGCGAGTTTCAACTGGCCGGCATGAATCGCCGGCTGGTCCCGCAAGTGGAGACCCTGTTTCTCACCCCCGCGGAACAATACGCCTACATTTCTTCCAGCCTAGTACGCGAGATCGCCGCACTCGGCGGCGATGTCTCGGAGTTTGTGCATCCGGCGGTGAACGCCGCGCTTCTTGCTCATAAACGCTAGGATGAAATTACGCGCCTGGCTGCTCATAGCCCTGACCTTAACGGTTGGGGTGCAAACACTCGCGGCCGATAAACCAGCCGCAATCGCCAGCGCCCATCCGCTCGCCACTGAGGCCGGTCACGAAATCCTTGCGGCGGGAGGCAATGCCTTCGATGCAGCAGTAGCGATCTCAGCAGCACTTGCCGTCGTTGAGCCGATGAGTTCTGGATTGGGCGGTGGGGGATTCTGGCTGCTGCACCGCGCCAAAGATGGCTTTGAAACCATGCTGGACGGGCGCGAAAAGGCGCCGCTGGCCGCGCGGCGCGACATGTACCTCGATAATGACGGCGAGGTGACCCCGAAACTTTCCGTGGACGGTGCTCTGGCCGCCGCGATTCCAGGCACACCCGCGGCTATCGTGCATCTCGCCCAATATTACGGAAGGCTGCCGCTCAAAATGAGCCTCGCCCCCGCCATTAAGTTTGCGCGTTCAGGCTTTGCCGTCAATGAATCGTATCGGGGCATGGCCGAGTTTCGTCTTAATGCGCTGCGCACATCATCTGCGGCAGCCGCCGTGTTTTTGCACAACAATGAGGCGCCTGAAATTGGTTATCTCATTAAACAGCCTGACCTTGCAAAAACATTAGAGAGCATTGCAGAACATGGCGTAAATGGATTTTATAGCGGAACTGTTGCGCGACACTTGGTTGACGGCGTGCGTAGCGCAAGCGGCATCTGGTCACTCGATGATCTCGCCAACTACAGCGTTATAGAGCGTAAACCTGTACGCGGCAACTATCATGGGATAAAAATCACCACCGCCACCCCGCCCTCCTCCGGCGGCGTCGCGCTGCTCACTATGCTCAATATCCTGGCGGGCTATAAGCTTGACGAGCTACCGGCACTCACCCGTACGCACCTCACTATAGAAGCCATGCGGCGCGCCTACCGCGACCGCGCCGAGTATTTGGGAGACCCGGACTACATCAAGGTGGATGTTGCGCAACTCACCCATCCACTCTACGCCGCGGGCCTGCGCGCCTCCATCCGCACGGATCGCGTCACGCCCAGCGCCAGCCTGCCGGGACAAAATCCCTTCATCCCGGCGGTTGGGGACACTACACATTTCTCGGTGCTCGACAAAGACGGCAATCGCGTCGCCGCGACGATGAGTATCAACTTCCCCTTCGGTTCGGGTTTTATGGCCCCCGGCACAGGCGTATTGCTGAACGACGAGATGGACGACTTTTCCGCCAAGCCGGGGGTGCCGAATGTCTACGGCCTGGTCGGTGGAGAGGCGAATGCCATTGCACCCGGCAAGCGTCCGCTCTCCAGCATGACACCGACCTTTCTAGAGGATAAGCGTGGCGTGGCGATCCTGGGCACACCCGGCGGCAGCCGGATTATCTCGATGGTTTTACTCGCCACGCTGGACTATGCAGCCGGTCATGAACCGGAATCCTGGGTAACCTTGCCACGCTATCACCACCAGTTTCTGCCCGATGCCGTCCAATATGAACCTGGCGCACTTTCCGGGGAACTGGTTACGGGTCTTGAAAGGATGGGCCACAAATTAGAGTCCCTGGAACAGCCCTACGGCAACATGCAAGCGGTATTCTGGGACCGGCGAAACAGGACCGTCAAGGCCGCCAGCGACCCGCGTGGGATAGGGCGGGCTCAGGTCCGTTAGCTATCGGCCCGCCTTGCACCATGACGGCGGGTTGACTATAATGGCTTTCATTTTTAGCACTTTACAACCCAATTTTAACCGTAGGAGCCTTCCATGCCTGCATCCATGATTATTCCGATCATTATTTTCGGCGGCTTTATCTTGCTTGCTATCGCGATCACCAACGTCGCGCTGAAGAATCTCACCCCGCCCAGGAAGTAAACGCGTAGGTCAGGCTGCGCAAGCCCAACCCCGCCCGTCACGTTGCTTCGCAACGTGGCCTATCCCTGAGCTACCGGCAGGTTAACACCCCTGTCCGGTAGCTGTTGGCAACATGTCCGTAATGCACAAATCACCCCCCCACCCACTCATCAAATTCGTCGTGATGTCGGCCGTATTCTTTCTTGTCGGTACCGTACACGGCGTGCTACAGGTGATACACCCGATTCGCGTGTGGCTGGACTCCATCGGCAGCCCCTACGGCGGACCCGGCCACATGATAGACCCGCTTGCCCACGCCCACATCAATATGGTCGGCGGCGTGGTGCTGCTGGTGATGGCGGCGAGCTATCATTTGCTTCCCGTGCTGTCCAACCGTCCGCTCTATTCCCTGCGGCTGGTCAATCACACCTTCTGGTGGACCAGCCTCGGCGTCGTGGGCTTTTACAGCACGCTGTTATTCTTCGGCATCTGGGAAGGTTTTTTGTACCTCGAACATCCCGCGAAGGTGGAAGAAGCCCATCGTTATTACCCGCCAGTCATCGCGACGGTTTCGACCGTTATGGGTATTGGTTTTTGGTGTTATTTCGCCAATATCTTTTTGACGGCCAGGGACATCTATAAA
>DATMXC010000058.1:0-6708 GCA_035561915.1 Gammaproteobacteria bacterium | reverse complement strand
GGGGGCATAGGGCAGACGCTTGCCGGTGGCGCTGCCGGACACGGAAACGCCGTCGGACACCTGCTTGAATGGCGTTTGCGATTCCGCCGTGGGCAGCCAGGTGTAGGCGAGCTGCAGGAAGGGATTGCCGGTGGTCTTCATGAGCTTGCCGCCGTCCAGCCGCGCGGACAGCTCGACTCCCTGGTAGAGCGTCTCGCCTTGCGCGAGCGGCGTGCTGCCGCCGGCGATGGAGCCGACCGCGATCTGGTTGCTGAAGTCGTTGTGGAACAGCGCGAGTTGAGCGTTCACGCCCTCGACGGCGCCGGTGCGCACACCGAGTTCGTAGTTCCAGCTTTTCTCCGCGTCAACGTCGGTGAAGGTGCCGGTGGCGCCAATCAGGTCCTCGGTGCGCGGCGGCGCGAAGCCGCGGTGCACGCCCGCGAAGTAGGTGGTGCGCTCATCGGGGTTGAAGGTCGCGCCGAGGCCCGGGATCCACTCGGTGAGATTGACCTCGCCCAGGACTCCGGTGAGCCGGTTAGTGCGCTCGGAGCGGATGTGCTCCACTCGCAGGCCGGGGGCGATGGCCAGCTTGCCGAACAGGAAACGATTCTGCACGAAGACCGAGTACGCCTGGGTCTCGCGCTCGTTGTTCTCCGCCAGGGTACCCTCGCGCGCGGTGGGCGAGGCGCCGTTTTTCTGCTGGCGGTCCTGGGTCTCGAAGTGCATGCGCACGCCCGCGTCCAGTTCGCCCGGCACGCCGAAGGCGTCGTGGCGCAGTGCGAGGCGCGGCTCGACGCCCCAAGTCTGGTAATCGCGCAGCCGCCCCTGCGCCGAGTTGCAGGTGTCCGGGTTCACGGCCACGCCGCTGTTGCGGGCGGTCGTGAACGCCGCGCCGCATTGGCCGTCGGTGGTAGTGCTGGCCTGGCGCCACCAGTCGCGGTAGAACGCCGCGCCGTAGACGTTGGTGGTGAGCGTTGCGTCAGTGCCGAGCGCCACTTCGTGGGTCGCCGACAGACCGTAGCGGCTCGCGTCGAATGTATCGTTCTTGAACGGGTTATAGCGTGCGCCGAGATTCTGGTACTCCGCCTCTGTCAGTCCCGAATAGGTGAGCGTGGAATCTTCCTGATAGTAGTTGGCGCGCAGCGTGAGTGCCTGATCGGAACCGAGGTCAACGACCGCCTTATAGTTGAAGTCGTCCAGCACCGAGCCGGTGTTGTCGCGCGCGCCGTCGCCCTGCTTGCGCATGATATCGAGCAGCATGTTCGACCTGCCGAGCCGCAGGCGCCCGTTGAAATAGTCGCGGTTGCCGGCAGTGAGCGAGACGGAGCCGCCGAACTCGCGCGGCGGGGCGGGGGTAATGTAGTTGATCACGCCGCCGAGGGTCTGCGGGCCGAACAGTATTTGCCCCGCGCCCTTCATCACCTCAATGCGCTCGAAGCGCTCGATGGGCGGATGGTAATAGCTCGCGTTGTCGCCGTAGGGGGCGTAGGCGAGCGGGATACCGTCCTCAAGCAGCAACACCTTGGTGGAGCGGGTCGGGTTGAGCCCGCGCATGCCGATATTGGGTCGCAACCCAAGACCTTCCTCGTCGCGCGCATGCACGCCCGGAATCTTGCGCAGCGCCTCGTTGGTGGTGAACACACGGCTCGCCTTAAGCGTCTCTTCTTCCAGCACCGCGCCGGAGCCGGGGATATGCTCCAGGTTCGAGCGTTCGCCGATCACCTCCACCTGCGGCATCACGCGCTCTTGCCCCTGCGCCACCAGCGGCGCGGTAGCAGAGAGCGTCAGCGCCACGGCAAGCGTCAGTGTGGCCGGCAGGCGCGGCCTCTGAACGAGACGTCCTCCGCCAGCCCCACTATGGTGCATTGAATGAAACAACCAGTCATCATGCCTGCTCATTTGTATTTCTCCGTATTAATTCAGGGTTGAACCACTGGCTGGCTACCCGCGTAGCGGTATGGCTGGCTGCTTTTTGAAACAATACTACTTCGTCAGAATCAGTCTTCCGCGGCGGGTCTGCCGCAGGCAATAGATTTCTTCCTGATGCTCGATCATCAGCATTCCGGCGCCGCCGAGCAACTCCGCGCTACAGACCGTGCGCGCCTTGCGCGGGGTTGCGTCACTGGCGGTGCCGAGAGTTGCCCCCGCAGGATTATCAGAGTCCTTGCGCACCTCTGCTTTCATCAGCGCCGCCCGGATTCCTATTCACGCTCTACAGAACGCTTGCCCAGCGGCGCCATGACGAAGCCGATCTGGGTGAGTCCGGCCTCCTGCGCCCGCGCCATGAGTCCGGCGATCTGTTCATAGATCACGGTCTTGTCCGCGCGGATGTGCAGGACGGATACGGCGGCGCGCTTGGCGGCCTGCGCGAGGCGCGTGGCGAGTTCCTCGTCCCGGATCGCCTCGCCGTTCCAAAACAGCGCCCCGTCCGCCTTGAGATCCAACGTGATGGTTTCGGTCGTCTGTGGCACAGCCCGCGCCGCAGCCTTGGGCAGATCAACCTTGATGGCATGGGTGAGTAGCGGCACCGTGATGATGAAGATGATGAGCAGCACCAGCATTACGTCAATCAGCGGAACCATGTTGATCTCCGCTATCGGACGTGCGCCGCCGTCCCTGGTAAAGCCGCCGAAGGCCATTACGCCGCCTCCGTGTTCGTCGGCGCGCGCTTGCTCCGGCGTGCCTCCCTGCTATGGCTCGTTATCATCTTGGCCCCGGTGGTGAGAAAACTATGCAGGTCGTGGGCGAAACCATCCAGCTCATCGAGCAGCACGCGGTTGTGGCGCACCAGGGCGTTATAGGCAAGCACTGCGGGAATCGCCACGGCCAAGCCGAGGGCGGTCATGATGAGCGCCTCGCCGACGGGTCCGGCAACCCGCTCCAGTGTGGCCTCGCCGCTCGCGCCGATGGCGGCGAGCGCATGGTAGATGCCCCACACCGTGCCAAACAGGCCGATGAAGGGCGCGGTGCTGCCCACCGAGGCGAGCACGGTCAGGCCCGACTCCAGCCGCGCGGTTTCGCGCGCGATGCCGTGGCGGATGGCACGGGTAACGAACTCGTCATGCGTGCAGGCCTCACCCAGGCGGCGCGCAGCGTGCAGATCGTAATGCGCCGCCGCCTGGATACCCTGCTGCGCCACGCGCGCGAAAGGCTCGTGCGGTGTCCGTTGTTCCAGGCGTTCTGTCACCGCTTCGAGCGACGGCGCCTGCCAGAAGAACACGGCAAACGCATTCGCCGCGCGGCGAATAAGCCAGCCGCGCGCCGTCTTGGTGATGATCAGGTACCAACTGGCGAGCGACATGGCAAGCAGCGCGATCATCACCGTCCACAGCAGCGCATCGCTTTGGGCGAGGAACGCGGAAAGCCCGAAGGGGTTGGTTGTTTCCATTGATCTCATCCTCTCAAGTTGAACATAATCGGCACCACCACCCACTCGCTGACCGGCTCCTCACCACGCTTCGCCGGGAGAAAGCGCCAGCGCTGCACGGCCTGGACGGCGGCATTGTCGAGCCGCGGGAAGCCACTCGTGGCGTCCACCTCCACCGTGCGTGCCTGGCCCTGCTCGTCCACCAGCACCCGCAGCAGCACCTGGCCTTCCTCGCTTAGCCGGCGCGACAGAGGCGGATACGGCGGCGCCGGGTTGTCCAGGTAACCGGCATCGAATCGCGGCGGCGAAATCACCGGCTGCGGCTGCGCGGACGCACTCGCCTGCAAAATCTGCTCCGGCTCCGTGGAGGTTTCCTGTATCGCAGGGTCAGGAACCGGTTCGGATGGAATCAGGTCCTCTTTTTGGACTGGTTTTTCAGACGGGCGCGCCTTCGGAGTCCGCTTCGGCGCTCGGGTAGTCTGTTGTACCGCGAGGGCGGGTATGGGCTGGGCCGGAATAGGTTCGGCGCTCTCCGATTTTGCCGGAGACGGCGGGCTCACCTCCGGTGCCGGCATGATCAAGCTCACCATCAGCGGCCGGGGCGGCGACAGCGGCGGAGCAACGTCCGGACGTAGCAACACGGCAAGGACAACGCCGTGTAACAGCACGGCGATGGTCATGGCCGGGATCGGCTTCTCTATCTGGAATATCATGCTACAGGAACCCGCTTATCGTATATCTTAAACTGAATGATAATTATTATTATTCAATATTTATACGCTTCCGTCAAGCGGCAGGTGTCCGGCGTATAGAAAACAAAGAAGCTGGCCCGGACATGTAGCAAATGATCTGTCCGGTTGCATAGTGATTCTTAACAAGGGGGGAGCTGTGCGCAAAACAGGTAATACGCAAACCTTGGATCGCCGCCTCCCGTGCGTCTGGCCAGGCTTACCGTGCGCCCCATAAGGGCTCTACGAAACAGAGATGGCCCCTGTTGTGCCTGCTACGGTGGGTCAAAAAGTCTAAATAGGTTTGACGACAGCCAGAATAACAATGGTGATGAGCACCAATACCGGCGCTTCATTAAGCCACCTATAAAAGACATGGCTGCGTCTGTTGCGTCCGTGCCTGAAGTCCAACATGAGCTTGCCGCAGTAAATGTGATAGGCGATCAACAGAGCGACCAAGAGTAGCTTGGCGTGTAACCAAATCGTGTGGGAATAGGCCGCCCAGGCGTAATCCCATAGCAGCCACAGGCCAAAAAAGACGGTCAGCACCGCCCAAGGGGTGATGAACCAGAACAGCTTGCGTTCCATGATGACAAAGCGCGCCTGACCGGGCGCATCGTCGCATAGGGCGTGGTAGACAAACAGGCGGGGAAGGTAAAACAAGCCAGCGAACCAGCTCACCATAAAGATGATATGGAAAGCCTTGACCCAAAGCATTTCAACCCCCTTACTGCTCAGGTTGCGCCTTCAGATATCCAGATGAGCGACGGAAAGCGCATTCTTTTCGATAAACTCGCGGCGCGGCTCCACTTGATCGCCCATCAGGGTGGTGAAGATCTCGTCGGTGGCGATGGCGTCTTCCACCCGTACGCGCAACAGCCGGCGCATTTCGGGATTCAAGGTGGTTTCCCACAACTGCGATGGGTTCATCTCACCCAAACCCTTGTAGCGCTGGATATGCAATCCGCGCTTGGCCTCGTCCATCAACCATTCCAAGGCCAGCTTGAAACTGTAGACCTCTTGTGTACGTTCGCCACGCTGGATATAGGCCCCCTCACCCAACAAGCCCTCAAGCTGTTGGCCTAGAGCCACCATGCTGCGATACTCACCCGAGGCGAAAAACTCCCCGCCCAGGGTCTGTTGCACACTGAGCCCATGACTGCTAATGGTCAGGCGTGCGTGTTGCGCGCCGGTCTCTTCATCCTGTTCCGGGGTAAGTTGATAACGCACCAAGGCGCCCATCCCGTTCAGGCGCCTCTCCAACTCTGTAAACCAGGCCTGCGCCTTGACTGGATCGCGCAGAGCAGCGGAATCCAGCTCAGGAAGATAGATCATCTTTTCCAGCGCGGCGGGGTCGTAACGCCGCGCGAGGCGCTTGATCGTCGCCATGACGGCCAGATAGCCTTGTGCAAGATCCTTCAAGCCAGCGCTGCTGACCGCGGCGCCGTCCTTGCTTACATACAGGCTCGCCTGTTCCAGGGCAGACTCCAGCAAGTTAGTGTTCAATTCGATGTCGTCTTTGATGTAACGCTCTTGTTTCCCCCTCTTGACCTTATAGAGCGGCGGTTGGGCGATGTAGATGTGGCCGCGCTCGATAAGTTCGGGCATCTGGCGGTAAAAAAAGGTCAACAACAGGGTGCGGATATGAGAGCCGTCCACATCGGCGTCGGTCATGATGATGATGCGATGATAGCGCAGCTTGTCCGGATTGAATTCCTCACGCCCTATCCCACAACCAAGCGCGGTAATCAGGGTGCCGATCTCATCGGAGGAAAGCATCTTGTCAAAGCGCGCCTTTTCCACGTTCAGTATCTTGCCCTTGAGCGGCAGGATGGCTTGATACTTACGGTCGCGGCCCTGTTTGGCCGAGCCGCCCGCGGAATCACCCTCTACCAGGAACAGTTCGGACAAGGCGGGGTCTTTCTCTTGGCAATCTGCGAGCTTCCCGGGCAGACCTGCGAGGTCCAGCGGGCCCTTCCGGCGCGTAAGCTCTCTGGCCTTGCGTGCCGCTTCACGGGCGCGGGCCGCCTCGATGATCTTGGCGGTAATGGCTTTGGCCTCCGGCGGGTTTTCCAGTAAAAACTCCTGTAGTTTCTCCGCCACGACTGCCTCGACTATCGTTTTCACCTCTGATGAAACCAGTTTATCCTTGGTCTGCGAGGAAAACTTCGGGTCTGGCACCCTGACTGAGAGAATTGCGGTCAACCCCTCGCGCGCATCGTCACCTATCGGGCTTACCTTCGCCTTTTTCGCAATACCTTCATTTTCTATGTACTGGTTAAGGGTACGGGTCATCGCACCGCGCAGGCCGGCAAGGTGGGTACCGCCGTCTTTTTGAGGGATGTTATTGGTAAAACAATAGACGTTCTCTTGATAAGAGTCATTCCACTGCATAGCGACCTCTACAGTGATATTGTCCCTCTGGGTATTTATATATATCACATTGTTATGTATAGGGTTTTTATTCCTATTAAGATGTTCTACAAAAGCCCTGATGCCGCCCAGGTATTCAAACTGATCGGTCTTCCCGGTGCGCTGGTCAAACAGATTGATATGTACGCCTGGATTCAAAAAGGAAAGCTCGCGGAGCCGCTGAGCCAAGATGTCGTAATGGAACTGGATGCTGGTGAAGGT
>DATMXC010000057.1:0-7134 GCA_035561915.1 Gammaproteobacteria bacterium | reverse complement strand
ATTAGGGTGGTTGATTCCGAGACCCAAGAGGTGATCCGTCAGATTCCGTCTGAAGAGGTTTTGGCCCTGGCGCGCAGCCTGGAGAAGAATCAAGGCATTATCTTGCGGGCCCAAGCTTAACTGGCGCGAAAATTGCCTATTAAGGCTAAGGTGGTAAGAGCGGGCTAATCTGGCCTGCGTAATACGGACACAATACTGCCTACATTCAGATTTTAAGGTGTACAACTATGCCCATCACAGCACCCGGTATCGGCTCCGGTCTCGATGTCAACAGCATCGTCAGTCAGTTGCTGGCGGTGGAACGTCTACCCCTGAACGCACTGGACAGGAAAGAGGCGGTATTTCAAGCCAAGATCAGTGCCTACGGCAACATTAAAGGTGCGCTGTCCTCCTTTCAGACCGCCGTGCGCGGTTTGAGCGATATAGCCAGGTTTCAAACCATCAAGGCGACCTCCGCCGATACCACTGTATATACCGCTGCGGCGAGCAGTTCCGCCGTACCGGGTAATTATGCCGTGGAGGTTACCCAGTTGGCGCAGACGCATAGCCTGCGCTCGGAGGGTTTTGCCAACCTCACGAGTGTGGTCGGTTCCGGTACCTTGACCTTCCAATACGGTACCCTGGGGAGCAACCCTTTTTCGCTGAATCCGGACAAAACCGCACAGACTGTGACTATCGGCGCCTCGCAAAACACCTTGAGCGGGATCCGGGACGCCGTCAACGCCGCAAATATTGGCGTAACCGCGATCATTGTTAACGACGGCAGCGCGGGAACTCCCAACAAACTGGTGTTTACCTCCAAAGACACCGGTGAGAGCAACAGCCTCAAGGTCACTGTGACCGATGACGACACTACCCATACCGACACCAGTGGCCTGTCGCAACTGGCCTATGACCCTACTGCCGTCGTGGGCAGCGGCAAAAATCTGGTGCAAACGGTGGCCGCGCAAAACGCCTTGCTCAATGTCAACGGCATCAACAGCATCAGCAAGGCGAACAATACCGTCACCGATGTTATACAAGGGGTGACGCTTAATCTGCTGAAGCAGGCGCCCGGCACCACGGTGAATCTTACGGTCGTAAAGGACACCGCCTCGGTGAAGGCCAACGTTGAGGCCTTCGTAAAGGCGTACAACGACATCAATAAGACGATATCGGATTTGACCGCCTACAATGCCTCCACCAAACAGGCTGGACTCCTGCAAGGCGATCCCTCGGCGCTCTCCATACAAAGGCAGGTCCGCTCTGTTTTGACCAATGCGCTGCAATTCGCCGGCGGCAATTACACGCTGCTCTCCCAAATCGGGGTGAGTTTTCAAAAAGACGGCACACTGAAGCTGGATACTAACAAGCTGCAAACAGCTATAGATAGCAATTTTACCGACATCGCCGGGCTGTTTGCCGCGGTGGGCAAGCCTTCCGACAGCTTGATCAGCTTTGTAAGCGCAACGGCCGATACCAAGCCAGGCTCTTATACCGTGGACGTGACCACGCTCGCCACGCAAGGCAAATCTGTGGGTTCCACCCCCCCCGCTGCTTTGACCATTACTGCGGGTTCCAACGATACCCTGTCCGTGACGATAGACGGGGTAAGCGCCACCGTCACCCTGGCCGCGGGCACTTATGCTAGCGCCACGGCCCTGGCGGCCGAGGTGCAGTCCAAAATCAACGGCGCCAGCGCCCTGACAACGGCGGGGGCGGGTGTCGCCGTGACGGTGGATGGCGCCAATAACATTACCGTTTCCTCCAACCTGTACGGTTCTGCTTCGACGGTGGACATTCTCGGCAACGGGGCTGCTAATTTGCTGGGTACACCGACCAACACCACAGGAGTTAACGTGGTGGGCAATATCGGTGGCCTGACGGCGAGCGGGAGTGGACAAACTCTCAGCGGCGCAGGTGATGCTAACGGCCTAAAGTTGCTTATCAGCGGCGGCGCCGTCGGCGTTTCCCGCGGCACGGTAAATTACTCTCAAGGTTATGCTTATCAATTGGGTAAATTGGCCGATAACCTACTGGCGACGACGGGTCCCATCACCAGCCGCACGGACGGAATCACTAAAAGCATCACGGGTATCGGTAAGCAGCGAGATGCCATCAATCGGCGGCTGGGGGATGTGGAGCAGCGTCTGCGGGCCCAATTCGCGGCCATGGATAATTTGGTGGCCAAGCTGAAAAGCACCAGCGATTTTCTAACACGACAGTTGGCGAGCCAATCCACGTCCACGCGTTAAGGGTGCGTGTAACTGGAGCATGACAAACACTTTAATAAAAAGGATGAGAGTATGAGTTATAACAGACCGAACACCGCCTTGAATCAATATAGCGAGGTCAAAGCGCGCAGCAGCGTGGCCTATGCGAGCCCGCACCGGCTGATCCAAATGCTGTTTCAGGGCGCGCTCGACAAGATCGCCAGCGCCAAGGGCCACATGCTGCGCGGTGAGTTGGCGCAGAAGGCCGCTCAGATCAGCGCGGCGATGGCCATTGTTAGCGGCCTACGCATGAGCCTGGACAAGTCGGCGGGCGACGTCGCGGAACACCTGGACAGCCTCTATGATTACCTGGAGCGGCAGTTGCTGCGGGCCAACTACGAAAATGACGCGCACCCGCTGGACGAGGTTGCGGGCTTGCTGCAAGAGGTTAAAGGCGCGTGGGACGCCATCGCCGATAGCGCCGGCTCTACGAAGGCCGTCGAATTACAAATTCAGACCGCCTCGTGAACACCCATGCGGTTGCGCCGGTTCCGAGTTACACTAGCCAGGCACAGCGTTTGATCGCACTGACGGCGCTGAACCAGGCTATGCTTATAGTGGCCGAGGCTGAGCAGTGGGATAGATTGGCGGAACTGGAAGACCAGCGGGCCGGCGTGCTGGCGGAGTTGTTCGCCGATGCGTTTTACGCGCTGGACGACGCAACGCTGATCCCCGTGCTGACCCAGACCTTCTCCATCAATCAACGCATCATGACGATGCTGGAGCAGGCTCAACAGATCTGCCAGGCGGATCTCGCGCAGCTTGGCGTCGGCCGTCTCGCCCAACAGGCATACAGCCAAAACACCGGCGAGTAGGGTGCGCCACGCGCACCGGGATTGATGCGTAAAACTAACCTACGGCTCTAAAGTGTCCCCGCGGAGGAAAATCAAATCATTGTGATCTTGTTTCCTCTGCGTCCTCTGCGGTGCATACTTAACAAATAGAGCACCTGGGTTGATGGGTGAGCATAGCACTCTACAATAATTATATGACGGATAACCTACTCACGGATCCACTTTCCGGCCTGGTCTACCAGGATCTCATCCCCTTGCGCTGGAGGCTGCTGGAGTCGCCACCCAGTGCCATTGAGAGCGCCTCGCGTGAACACCACAATACAGAGGTGCTGCGCATCATCGCCACTCTTGACGAGTTCGCCGACGAACGCCCGGGCGTTTCGTCCGAGCTTGCCCATCTCGACTTTAAGCTTAATCTGGTACTTGATTTGGTTGGCGAGATCGTCGGCTACTACCATGATATCCCGGCCGGCGCCCCGGCGCGCCTGGGGGCTCAAGCCATCGAATGGGAATCGGAGCAGGCGCCGCCGGCGGCGAGTCAGGTCTCTATCGAGATCTATCTGCATCACAATTATCCGCACCCTGTGGTATTGGCGGGTAAAGTGAAAGCCGTTTCCCCTCTTGCACAGGGCAATCGCTGCCTGGTTGTGTTCGAGCCTTTGAGCGAACAGGCCCAGGAGTGGCTCGAAAAGATCATTTTCCTCCATCACCGTCGTCAGGTTGCCTATTCAAAGCGCAATACGGCAGGGGCTGGGAACTAGGGACTAGTGATTAGGGGTGAAGTGTAAGGTATAAGAAGTAAGGCGTAACCCCTAGCCCCTAGGTTGTTAAGGCCGTCCTTGGCGCGGCTTCATGTGCGGAATACATCTCAGCCAGCACATCCTTGTGCGGGCGCTCGCGGCTCCTAGCCCCGCCGCTCGCCCCCTAGCCTTCACGGCATATTTTTGACATCTTGCAGTTTTAGTGATTAACTGTTGGATATAATTAAATTTATATAGATAGTGATGGCTGCTAAATCAGCTATCCGTTATCAAATTGACCCATCGGTTCAACAGTTGCATTGGGAGATGAGATAAATGTCCACGCCAATGACAGTATTAGTGATAGAGGCGGATGCCCAACGGCGCGATCTGTTGAAGACGCTGCTGGAATGTATAGACCACACGCCCATCCTAGTCGCCGATCCTAAAAAATGGCGCGACGCCCTCGATAAACCCGACTCTACTCATGTCGCCCTGCTCGGCCACTGCGGGTCAAACGACACGTTGTTAGAAGTGTATCGCACCATTACCGAGTGGGCGCCCAATCTTCCTATCCTGTTGATTAAGGAAGCAAATGTACCGCAGCAGGTCCCGTTGGACCTCACCGGCGGTTTTCTAGCGACGGTGGATTTTCCGATCAAATATACCCAGCTCAATCACGTCCTGAATCAAGCTCAGATCTTCAAAGAAAGTAAAGAGGGCGCGAGCCTGAAACGGCCGCTGGAAATGTTTCGCAGTCTGGTGGGCAATAGCCGGGCGATCCGCGAGGTGCGGCAACAGATGGAGCAGGTCGCGCAGTCGGACGCCAATGTGCTGATCCTGGGTGAGTCGGGGACGGGCAAAGAGGTGGTGGCGCGCAACCTGCATTATCAGTCGGGGCGGCGCGACAACAACTTCGTCCCCGTCAATTGTGGCGCTATCCCATCCGATCTGTTGGAGAGCGAGCTGTTCGGTCATGAAAAAGGCGCTTTCACCGGCGCCATCAGCACGCGCCAGGGGCGCTTCGAGATGGCCGAGGGCGGCACCCTGTTCCTCGATGAGATCGGCGACATGAGCCTCGCCATGCAGGTCAAGCTGTTGCGGGTGCTGCAGGAACGCACCTTCGAACGGGTGGGCAGCAACAAGAGCATCGCGGTGGATGTGCGCATCATCGCTGCGACCCATATCAATCTGGAGGAGGCTATCAAGTCCGGTAAATTCCGCGAGGATCTTTATTACCGTCTGAATGTCTTTCCGATTCAAATGCCGCCGCTGCGGGACCGGGTGGAGGATATTCCGCTGCTCATCAACGAGCTGATTCTGCGCATCGAGCACGAAAAGCGCGGTTCGGTGCGGCTTACCCCTACGGCGGTGTTGGCGCTCTGCCAGTATCCGTGGCCCGGCAATGTGCGCGAACTCGCCAATCTGATCGAACGGCTCGCCATCCTTTATCCCTACGGGCTGGTGGATCTGCAAAACCTGCCCGAAAAATTCCGTGCCGCGGTGGCGCAACCCTCTCCTCTCGGCGAGGATGAGGTGCTGCCGGCTACGCTGCAGCAGTCCGCGCGGCTGCCGCGCGATGGCATAGATCTGCGCGAACACCTCAAGAATATGGAAATCAACCTGATCCAGCAGGCCCTGGAAGAGACCGACGGGGTGGTAACGCGAGCCGCTACCCGGCTCAAGATGCGCCGCACGACGCTGGTGGAAAAGCTGCGTAAATACGGTCTACAGCGTGCCGACGAACCGGCGGAATATTGACGCTCGTTATTGGGTCTATTTTATAACAGGTTGTTTTGTATGTAATAAGTAGCGCAGGCACAGTTTTTGCTCTCGGCAATGGTACAGAAACCATTCCTAGCTGATTCACTAGCGAGAGCAACGACATGACGTACGCGCCGACTCATCATAGCCAGGGCCTGGAAGATGCCTTCCACGTTTTCACCCAGGTCTCGGAACAGCTTAGCGCCTCCTATCTCGTCCTTGAAAATCGCGTCGCCCAGCTTACCGACGAGCTGGCGGCGGCACGCAGTGAACGCCTGTTACAACTCGCCGAAAAAGAGCGTCTGGCCAACCGGCTGACGCATTTGCTCACAGTCCTTCCCGCTGGTGTCGTGGTGCTGAACGGCGTCGGGCGTATCCAGGAATACAATCCGTTGGCCGTATCGTTATTAGGCGAGCCCTTGCTGGGATTGAATTGGGCGGCGGTGGCCGCGCGCGCCTTCGCCCCGGAACTGGGTGAGGGCCAGGAACTGCTATTGCGCGACGGCCGGCGCGTGAGTCTTTCCACCAGCTCATTGGGCACGGAGCTCGGTCAGATCTTGCTGCTCAGGGATGTCACCGAGCTGCACGCCCTGCAAGAGGGGCTGAGCCGTCATCAACGCCTGTCGGCGATGGGCGAGATGGTGGCGGCGCTGGCCCACCAGATTCGTACCCCGTTATCCGCCGCATTGTTGTATACCTCGCAGCTTGCCTCCCCTCAACACGACAATGCAGATTACCGTCAGTATGCAGGCAAGGTGCTATCGCGCCTGCGGCACCTCGAACGGCTGGTGAACGATATGCTGGTGTTCGCCAAGGGCGGACACTTCGGCGCCGACGAGATCGAGGTCGCAGTGCTGTTGCAGGATTTGCAACAGGCGATGGATGCGCCGCTGTCCGCGGCAGGTTGTCGTTTGGAGGTGCTGGATGAGGCCCCAGGGGCGAAGTTGTACGGCAACCGTGAGGCCTTGTTGAGCGCCTTGCAGAATCTGGTCAGCAACGCCACGCAGGCCTGCGGCAAGGGCGGGCGATTGCAGTTGCTGACGCAGATCGTGAGCGATCCGCATGGAGCCGAGGCCGTCAATCTGCTGCTCAGCGACAACGGCCCCGGCATCCCCGACGCATTGCTGGAGCGGATCTTTGAACCCTTTTTTACCACTCGCGCGCAAGGCACCGGCCTGGGTCTCGCGGTGGTGCAGGCCATCGTCCGCGCCCATCAAGGGATGGTGTGGGTGGAGTCCGAACCGGGACAGGGCAGCACCTTCGGCCTGCGCCTGCCGCTCAAACCCGCAAAGATCCTGCCCAGTGAAGTGGCGCAGCATGCCCCGCACAGTTGTTTGTTGTTTCCGATAGATAGTGCCAAAAGAAAAAAACTTAAAGAGAGGATGTCATGAGTCATTCCACGGTATTGGTAGTAGAAGACGACCTGTCGTTGCGTGAGGCTTTATGCGATACCTTGCAGCTGGCGGGTTACCCGGTGCTCGCCGCTGAAAACGGCCGCGAGGCTCTGGAGTTTCTGGACGAGGGCGGGCGCGGCCGTTTTCAGCGGCGAGCACCGGGTAACCCGCCAGCTGCAAGGTATCGCAC
>DATMXC010000056.1:0-2433 GCA_035561915.1 Gammaproteobacteria bacterium | reverse complement strand
GACAGCAATGCCAAAAAGACCCGCTTTGTGATCCAGGCCAAGGGTGAGCTTGGGCTTGACAACGTGCAGGTGGTGCACGAGCGGGTAGAGAGGTACCGGCCGGCGCAAAAATTCGATACACTGCTTACACGCGCCTTTGCGAGCCTTGCCGAGATGTTGAGGCTTGCGGGGCATCTCTTGACGAAAGACGGTGAATTTCTGGCCATGAAGGGTAACTACCCCAAAGACGAGCTGGGACAGGTAATCTCACCCTTCAAGGTCCTGGAGGTCTGCAAACTGGTTGTGCCCGGCCTGGATGAGCAACGTCATCTCGTGCGCATCGCGCGCTTATAAGACAGGATTTAATGGGTAAAATTATCGCATTGGCCAATCAGAAGGGCGGTGTCGGCAAGACCACCACCGGCATCAATCTGGCCGCGTCACTCGCCGCGTGCGGCCGGCGCGTGCTGCTGATTGATCTCGACCCGCAAGGCAACGCCACCATGGGCAGCGGGATAGACAAAAACACGCTGCAAGCCTCCGCCTACGAAGTGCTGATGGGCGAGGCCACGGTCGCCGAGGCCGCCGTCGAGACGCGCATCAAACGGTTCTTTGTGCTGCCCAGCAACTCTGACCTCACCGCAGCCGAGGTCGAGCTGATGCAACTTGCGGATCGTGAATCGCGGCTGCGCGCCGCACTGGAACCGGTGCGCGATCAGTACGACTATATCCTGATTGACTGTCCGCCGTCGTTGAACATGCTCACGGTCAATGCCCTGGTGGCGGCGCACTCTGTGCTGATTCCCATGCAGTGCGAATACTATGCGCTGGAGGGCCTGTCCGCCCTGCTCAGCACCATAGACAAAATCCGCGAGGCGCATAACCGCACCCTCAAGATCGAAGGCCTGTTGCGCACCATGTTCGATCCGCGTAACAATCTCGCCAATGACGTGGCGGCTCAGCTTACGCAGCACTTCGGCGACCAGGTCTACGCCACTGTGATCCCCCGCAATGTGCGCTTAGCCGAGGCCCCCAGTCACGGGCTGCCGGCGCTGGCCTATGACCGCGCCTCGCGGGGTGCGCTCGCTTACCTGGCCCTGGCCGGTGAGATGATAAAAAAAGATGCCGGGCTGGCCGGAGCGGCCAATGAGGCGGCGTCTGGCGCTGCGGTTTATTAGAAAAGGAGACGAGGCAAGGTGATAGTCAAGAAACGCGGCCTGGGGCGCGGTCTGGAGGCGCTGCTCTCCGGCGCTCGCGCCGATGTGGAAAAGGGCGGCTCTCAGGGAACGCTACGCCATCTGCCGCTCGACGTGATTCAGCGCGGCAAATATCAGCCGCGCATTAACATGCACACCGAGAGCCTGGAAGATCTCGCCAATTCCATCCGCGCCCAGGGCGTGGTGCAGCCTATCGTGGTGCGCGCGTTAAGCACACCGGGCAGTTATGAGATCATCGCCGGCGAGCGCCGCTGGCGCGCGGCCCAGCTTGCGGGCCTCACCGAAATCCCGGCGGTCATACGCAATGTGCCCGATCAGGCCGCCATCGCGATGGCGCTTATCGAAAACATCCAGCGCGAAGACCTCAATCCTTTAGAAGAGGCCCACGCACTGCAACGCCTCATCAACGAATTTGAGCTGACTCACCAGCGTGTCGCCGAAGAGGTCGGCCGCTCGCGCGCCGCAGTCTCGAATCTGCTGCGCCTGCTCACGCTCAACGAGGATGTGAAACGTCTGCTCGAAGAAGGCAAACTGGAGATGGGCCACGCCCGTGCGTTGTTAGGGCTGGAAGGCGGGCCGCAAAGCGAAGCGGCGCATACCGTGGTGGCGAAGGGGCTATCGGTGCGTGAGACCGAACATCTGGTGCAGCGCTTGCAGGCTCAACCCAAGCCGCGTTCGCCAACGGGCAAACCGCTCGATCCCAATATCCGCAAGCTCCAGGAAGAACTCTCCGAAAAGCTGGGCGCCAGTGTTGTCTTTCAACAGGGTAACAAGGGCAAGGGCAAGCTAGTCATTCAGTACAATAGCCTTGATGAATTGGAAGGCATTTTGGCCCATATCAAATAGCCTGGTGCCGGCGGCCTGCCGCTAGAACGGTATCCATGTCTTTTCTTTGGTGTAGTGCATATACCCGAGATTCACCCCGCCGCGCAGGCCTACTCCCACCCGGATCGGCGCAAGGATTATGTTGTCCCGTTGCTGGTAATTGATGCCCGCCCCAGCCACGTAATAGAAACTGCCCTCGACAGCGGGATAGCGCTGATAGATGGCGTTAGCATTCGGCAGATGGTAGACCAGCACAAACACCTTGGAGGCGTTGGCGCCCACGTCGAAACCGATCGAAGGCCCCGTCCAGTGCACTTTGTGGCCGCCACCCTTTTTCAGGGTCAGACTGCCATTGCCATAGCGCAGCCCCACACCTAAAGCGCCGCTCACCTCTTCACCTTTGATATAGCCG
>DATMXC010000055.1:0-5631 GCA_035561915.1 Gammaproteobacteria bacterium | reverse complement strand
ACCATCCGCAAACCGCCCCATAGGGCCTGCCTCCCGGTGAACAGGCTGAGAGCCGCGCCCACGGCGAACAAACTGACGGCCGCAAGTCCTGCGCTCACGGAAACCGCTGCGCTCAGGTAGAGTAAAAACGGCAGCAAAGGGATTATGGCACCGATGCCAAAGGAGAAAAAAGAGTAAAACGCGGCGCCCCAGGCCGAGCCGAGATCGTCGGGGTTGAGGCCCAGTTCCTCGCGCGCCAGGCTGGCGAGGGCGTGTTCTGGGTTGCGGATAATGTCTTGCGCGAAGCTGCGCGCCTGCTCCATGTCCGCCCCGCGCGCGTGGTATATGAGCGCAAGCTCCTCGGCCTCTTCGTCCGGGTACTGTTCCAGTTCCTCGCGCTCCAGGCCGATCTGGTATTCGTACATCTCCCGTTGGGATCGCATGGAGATATATTCGCCTGCGGCCATGGAAAGCGCGCCGGCGAGGAGCCCGGCCACACCCGACAATAGGATGAGCTTGGGATCGCTGATCGCTCCGGCCACCCCGAGGATGAGACTGGTATTGGAGACCAGCCCATCGTTCACGCCGAATACGGCGGCGCGCAGATTGCCGCCGCTCCCCGCTCCCTTGTGGCGATGGCCGAAGTCCTGCACCGAGGTGGGCATGACATGTCCTACGGCTCCCGGCGCACCTGCATACACAGAGAGGCCGCGAATCTTGATAGCGGCCAGCACCGGCCGGATGGTGCGCGGGCCGAGCGTGCGGATCAGGCCCGCAACCACTCTTGTCCGTAGTGAGGGATGAAACTCATGGGGTGGCGCGCCGCCGTGTCGCGTTATCTGCTCCGCCCAGATGCCCGCTTGCGCCCCGGCCGCCTCGCCTAACCGCTTGAACAACGTGCCCTTGACGGGGTCGGTCTCCACCTCCACTAACACCTGGTAGAGATAGGCCGACTGCATCTCTTCAGTCCAATTTTCTTTCGCTGACATAGTGCCCTTTGCGGCGTAAGCCTAAAGCCCAAGCTTATGATACGATGGAATGCTGGAAAATACCTCTTACCGTCATGGCCAAAAAACCTCACCTCGATTTTGAACATGCCCTCAAGGAACTGGAGGCGCTGGTGACGCGCATGGAAAAAGGCGATATCAGCCTGGAGGATTCGCTGAAACATTTCGAACGCGGCATCGAGCTGACCCGCGCCTGTCAAACGGCCTTGAAAGAGGCCGAACAGAAGGTACAGATCTTAATGGAAAAAGACGGTGAGGTTGAGGCCCAACCCTTCGATCCTTCGACAGGCTCAGGACGAGAGGAATAGCCTTGGCTCGAGATGCCGGTGATTCTGTTAGTCCTATTATACCGTCCGGCAATACTCTCGACAGCCTGCTGAGCAGTTATCAGCGCAGGGTCGAACAGGCCCTTGAGCAACGGTTGCCCAATGCCCAGCAACACCCTGCCGCGCTCCATCAGGCCATGCGCTATGCCGTGCTGGGCGGCGGTAAACACCTTCGGCCCATTTTGGTCTATGCCTCCGGCGCGTGCCTGGGTGCGGAGTTGGAGAGCCTGGACGCGCCCGCCTGCGCGGTCGAGATGATCCACGCCTATTCACTGGTGCATGACGATCTCCCCGCCATGGACAACGACGATCTGCGCCGCGGCAAGCCCACCTGCCACAAGGCGTTTGGCGAAGCGACGGCCATCCTAGCGGGCAACGCGCTGCTGACCCTGGCCTTTCAGATACTCGCGGTCGCTCCCGGCGTCCTGCCTCCCGCGACACTAGCACGTCCCTGTGCCTCGCAAGATCCCGCCCTGCAGGCGAGCGCCGTCACCCGTCTCAAGATGATCGAGATCCTGGCCGAGGCGTGCGGATCACACGGTCTCGCGGGCGGTCAGGAAATGGATCTCGCGGCGGTGGGGAAGACTCTGTCGCTCGCCGAACTGGAACACATGCATCACCACAAGACCGGCGCCTTGATTCGCGCCAGCGTGCTGTTGGGCGCCTGGTGCGCGGCCGAGCTTGATAGCGCCCTGCTGGAGCGGCTCGACCGCTACGCGCAGGCCATCGGCCTCGCGTTTCAAATCCGCGACGACATCCTCGACGAAGAGGGAGAGACGCAAGTGCTAGGCAAAACGGCGGGGGCTGATCGTGCTCTCAACAAACCTACGTATCCTGCGATCGTCGGCATGGCCGAGGCCAAGCGCATGGCCGATGAGCAGCGTGATATTGCGCTCGCCTCGATCAAAGATCTTGATCCCCGCGCCGACCCGTTGCGCTGGATTGCGGATTATATTGTAGAGCGCTCTATGTAGGTAGGCTCAAGCCGTTAGGCGGAGCCGGCAGATTTGAGTCTGAAGATCAAAAAGACTTAACGCCAAGACGCGAAGATGCCAAGGTTTTAATTTGTTTTTATAATCAATTACTTTTTGGTATTCTTTACGTTTTTGCGTCATTGCGTTGAGATCTGTAGGCCGCTTGCAAAAGCCGCGGGGACCCTCCATCATCAATAGCTTATCTCATTGAAACCGCCTCATGACCGATCCGTTACTCCCTCGCATCCATAGTCCCCAAGACCTGCGCACACTGAGCGAGGCGGAGCTGATCGCGCTCGCCGCTGAGTTGCGCGCGTTTCTGATTGAGTCCGTGGGGCGCACGGGCGGCCATCTCGCGGCGGGCCTGGGGACGGTCGAGTTGGCGATTGCCTTGCACTACGTCTACGACACGCCGCGGGATCTGCTGGTCTGGGACACCGGCCATCAGAGCTATCCGCACAAGATTCTCACCGGC
The DNA here is from genome assembly GCA_035561915.1 of Gammaproteobacteria bacterium. Classification (GTDB taxonomy): domain Bacteria; phylum Pseudomonadota; class Gammaproteobacteria; order SURF-13; family SURF-13; genus JACPZD01. Next base: position 2,870 of record DATMXC010000055.1, on the reverse strand, counting down.
CGGCGTGAGGCGATGGCCCGGCTCAGGCAAAAAGGCGGGATTGCGGGCTTTCCCAGCCGCAGCGAAAGCCCTTACGACACCTTCGGCGTGGGTCATGCGGGCACCTCCATCAGCGCGGCGCTCGGCATGGCGCTGGGCGCCAAGACGCGCGGCGCGAGCGAGCAGAAGATCGTCGCAGTGATAGGCGACGGCGCGCTCACCGCGGGCATGGCCTTCGAGGCCCTGAATCACGCCGGCGATCTCGGCGCCAATCTGCTGGTGATACTCAACGACAACGACATGTCCATCTCGCAGAACGTGGGTGGCATGTCCAACTATCTGGCGCGCGTATTGTCGGGCCGGTTTTACGCCTCGGTGCGCGAGGGCGGCAAGAAGGTGCTCGCGGGCCTGCCTCAGATTGAAGAGCTGGCGCGCCGCGCCGAGGAACACATGAAGGGCATGGTGACGCCGGGCACCTTGTTCGAAGAGCTGGGTTTCAATTACATCGGCCCGATAGACGGCCATGATCTGCACAGTCTCATCAAGACCCTGCGCAATCTGCGCTCGCTCAAGGGCCCGCAGTTTCTGCACGTGGCCACCCAAAAGGGCAAGGGCTATTCGCCCGCCGAGGCGGACCCCAGCGGTTATCACGGTGTCGCCGCCTTCGATCCCGGCAGCGGCGAGCCGCTCGCCAAGCCAGGCGGAAAGCCAAGCTATACGCAGGTGTTCAGCGACTGGCTGTGCGACATGGCGGCGCGCGATGAACGCCTCGTCGGCATTACGCCCGCAATGTGCGAGGGTTCCGGACTGGTGGAATTCGCTAAGCGTTACCCCCAGCGCTATTTCGATGTGGGCATCGCCGAGCAGCATGCCGTGACCTTTGCCGCCGGCCTCGCCTGTGCAGGATTAAAACCGGTCGTGGCGATCTACTCGACCTTCCTGCAACGCGCCTACGACCAGCTTATCCACGACGTAGCCTTGCAGAATCTCCCCGTGCTGTTCGCTATAGACCGCGCCGGGCTGGTTGGTCCCGACGGCCCCACCCACGCGGGCAGTTTTGATCTTTCCTATCTGCGCTGCATCCCCAACATGCTCATCATGGCGCCCAGCGACGAAAACGAATGCCGCCAGATGCTCTATACCGGGTTTTTGCACGACGGCCCCGCAGCGGTGCGTTATCCGCGCGGCGCGGGTCCAGGTACCGCCGTGCAGGCCGCCATGAAGGCGCTGCCCATCGGCAAGGCGGAGTTGCGCCGGCAGGGTAAGCGGATCGCCCTGCTGGCCTTCGGCAGCATGCTGAAGCCGGCCCTGGATGCCGCCGAACAACTCGATGCGACGGTGATCAATATGCGCTTTGTAAAGCCTTTGGACGAAGCCTTGCTGGCAGAACTCGCCGGCCGTTACGAACTCCTGGTCACTGTTGAAGAAAACGCGGTGGCGGGCGGTGCGGGCAGTGCGGTGGCTGAATGTCTTGCCAATCAGGGGCTTGTCGTCCCTTTGTTACACCTCGGCCTGCCCGACAGGTTTATTGAACAGGGCACGCGCGCTGAGCTGCTGGCGGACTGCGGGCTGGATGTGGCAGGCATCGTGCGGGCGATTGATGCCCATTATGAAACAGAACCACAGCCTTTCCCGGCGGTCAAAAACATAGTAAAATAGTCAACTATTATGGCCGCTCAATACACCCTCAAAATCCTGACCGATTTCGCCAGCGCCCACACCCTGCGTGACTACCCCGGCGACTGCAGTCGCATGCATGGCCACAACTGGAAGGTGGAAGTCGAGGTGATCGCGCAGCAGTTAGATGAGGTGGGCATGGGCCTGGACTTCAAAGTCATCAAAGAGGCGACCCGCGCACTCGCCAAGCGGCTCGACCATCACTATTTGAACGACATCGAGCCGTTTGACAAGATCAATCCGACCGCGGAAAACATCGCCGCCTATTTTTATCAGGGCCTGTCGCAGCGTCTCAATAATCCGCACGTGCGGGTGAGCGCCGTCACGCTGTGGGAGACGGAGCGAGCCTGCGTGCGTTACAGCGACGAAGCGGTTGAAGAGATCAAACCCAGGCGCGCGCACGTCCAGGAGGGTACAGCCGTATGAATATCGTAGCCAAGCCGGACAACATTCTCCCCATCGCCGACGTACAGGGTTCCGCAGACACCCGCCGCATCGCCATCAACAAGGTGGGCATCAAGGCCATCCGTCACCCGGTGCGGGTACGCGATCGCAGTTGCGGCGAGCAGCACACCATCGCCAGCTTCAACATGTATGTGAGCCTGCCGCACAATTTCAAGGGCACCCACATGTCGCGCTTCGTGGAGATCCTCAACGAGCATGAGCGTGAGATCTCGGTCGCCTCGTTCAAGGACATCTTGCACGAGATGGCCGAGCGGCTGAACGCCGACGCCGGCCATATCGAGATGAGCTTTCCTTATTTCATCAACAAGACCGCGCCGGTGTCGGGCGTGCAAAGTCTGATGGACTACGATGTCACCTTCATCGGTGAGGTGGTGAATAAAAAAACCAGCTTCACCCTTAAAATCGTGGTGCCGGTCACCAGCCTGTGCCCCTGCTCCAAGGAAATCTCCCGCTACGGCGCGCACAATCAGCGCTCGCACGTCACCGTGCAGGTGCGCACCCAGGGCTTCGTCTGGATCGAAGAACTGATAGACATGGTCGAAAAACAGGCGTCTTGCGAACTGTACGGCCTGCTCAAACGCCCCGATGAAAAATACGTCACCGAACGCGCTTACGAGAATCCGAAGTTTGTTGAAGACATGGTGCGCGACATCGCCGCCGTGTTCAATCAAGACGAACGGATTGAGGGCTATGTGGTGGAATCCGAGAATTTCGAATCCATCCACAACCACTCGGCCTATGCGATGATC
>DATMXC010000054.1:0-2666 GCA_035561915.1 Gammaproteobacteria bacterium | reverse complement strand
GCGCTCTGGCTGCGATCCATCTCCAGATAACCGTCGCGCTGCTCCTCGAGCAGACGGATGCTGTCTATCGGCAGGATGCCTCGGCTCCACAAAGAACCCTTGTAGCTCTCGTAGCTGCCGCGTTCGGCGGCGAGCTCGGTGGAGGCGTGGATGGCGTAGTAACTCACCGCCTCCATAGAGCGGTCGGCGAACTCGACGGCCTGTTGCGAAGCGTAAGGGGTTCGCAGCTTGTAGAGGGCGTCGTGGAAGCCCATGATGCCGAGCCCCACCGGCCGGTGGCGCAGGTTGGAGCGGCGCGCCTGCGGGACGCTATAGTAATTGATGTCTATCACGTTATCCAACATGCGCATCGCGGTGCGGACGGTGCGGGCGAGCTTATCGGTATCGAGCCCCCGTTCGGTGACGTGGGCAACCAGATTGACCGAGCCCAGATTACATACCGCGATCTCGGCGTCGGAGGTGTTGAGGGTGATCTCGGTGCAGAGGTTGGAGCTGTGCACCACGCCGGCGTGCTGCTGCGGGCTGCGCAGGTTGCAGGGGTCTTTGAAGGTCATCCAGGGGTGGCCGGTCTCGAACACCATGCCGAGCATCTTGCGCCACAGCGCCACGGCGCCGATGCGCTTGAAGACCTTCAACTTGCCCTGTGCAGCCAATTCCTCGTAGCGCACATAGGCCTGCTCGAAGGCCTTGCCGTACAGGTCGTGCAGGTCGGGCACCTCGTCGGGCGAGAACAGCGTCCACTCGCCGTTTTCATGCACGCGCTTCATGAATAAATCCGGCACCCAGTTGGCGGTGTTCATGTCGTGGGTACGGCGGCGCTCGTCACCGGTGTTCTTGCGCAGTTCCAGGAATTCCTCGATGTCGAGGTGCCAGGTCTCGAGATAGGCGCATACCGCGCCCTTGCGTTTGCCGCCCTGGTTCACCGCCACAGCGGTGTCGTTGGCGACCTTTAGGAACGGCACCACGCCCTGCGATTTGCCGTTGGTGCCCTTGATGTGGGCGCCGAGCGCGCGCACCCGCGACCAGTCGTTACCCAGGCCGCCCGCGTATTTAGACAGCAGGGCGTTATCCTTGATCGCACTGTAGATGCCGTCCAGGTGGTCTGGCACCGAGGTCAGGTAGCAACTGGAGAGTTGTGGGCGCAGCGTGCCGGCGTTGAACAGGGTCGGCGTCGAGGACATAAAGTCGAAACTGGATAGGAGATTGTAAAACTCGATGGCGCGCGCCTCGCGGTCCAACTCATTGATGGCGAGGCCCATCGCCACGCGCATGAAAAAGGCCTGCGGCAACTCAAAGCGCACACCCTCGGAGTGCAGGAAATAGCGGTCATAGAGGGTCTGCAAGCCGAGATAGCCGAACTGCATGTCGCGCTCGGCGACCAGCGCCTGGCCCAGGCAGTCCAGATCGAACTGCTGCAGGCGCGGGTCGAGCAGTTCCAGCTCAACGCCGCGGCGGATATAGTCCTGGAAATAACCGGCGTAGCGCTCGCCCATCTCTGTGTGAGTGGCGGCGCTGTTGCTGCGCGCCACAAAGCTCAAGGCCTCGCGGCGCAGATCGTCGAGCAGCAGGCGCGCCGCGACATAGGTGTAGTTCGGCTCATCTTCGATCAGGACGCGCGCGCTCATGACCAGGGAGCGCCCGACGTCCGCCTCGGAGACGCCATCGAATAAATTGCGCAGGGTGTCGTCAATAATGGCTTGGGCCGAGACCTCCTGGAGTCCCTGGCAGGCCTCGCCGACCACTTGGCGCAGGCGCACCAGATCCAATGGCCGAGTGCCGCCGCCGGCCAGCGTGACGTGGAGGGTGGAGGGCGCCGCCGGTGCTTCCATCGCCTGCTTTCGTTCACGCTCCTGGGCGCGCTGTTCACGGTACAGCACATAGGAACGCGCCACCTTGTGTTCGCCGGCGCGCATCAGGGCCAGCTCCACCTGGTCCTGGATGTCCTCGATGTGCAGGGTTCCCCCGCCGGGCAGGCGGCGGGTGAGCGACTCGCTTACCAGCGCGGCCAGATGCTGCACGGTTTGGTGGATACGCGCCGAGGCGGCCCCGCTACCCCCCTCGACGGCCAAAAAGGCCTTAGTCAGGGCGATGGCGATCTTGTTCGAATCGAACACGGTGGCCTTGCCGTTACGACGGATCACACGAAACTGGCCGGGGGCGGTGGCGCTGAGTTCCGGGCCGGGAGAATGGTCGCCCTGGTTAGAACCGGTGCCGGATTCAACAATCTCAGCAAGGGCCGAGGGCAACGAATGGGTGTGGGTCTGCATAATTCCTCCGATGTAAGGCCAAATATTCAAGTTTTAAGGACCGCTGACCGCGGTGGCCTGCTGAGGTGCGTCACTCTGTATTAACACTACAAAATGTGGTTGGCGACGTCAAGTAACACAATATGATGTATGTGAGTTCAGATTATTCCTATCTGGAGGAGCGTGTCAAGGGGTTTGTGGAAGATCCGGAAAGGAGGGCTTAGTGTCGCCGTTGGCGACGGTATTTTAATGCCGGGAGCAGCCCGGCGGCTGGGTACCTTCTTTTGCGTGGCCAAAAGAAAGTACCCAAAGAAAAGGCCACCCCAGTCTACGGCCGCTGTCGCGGCTTCCCTGTGCGCCTCGGTCGGCTCGGGGGTTCGCCAACAGCACGTACCTGTGCTGGTGGCGAACGCGCGGCAT
>DATMXC010000053.1:0-4026 GCA_035561915.1 Gammaproteobacteria bacterium | reverse complement strand
GGGATAACAGGCTGATACCGCCCAAGAGTTCATATCGACGGCGGTGTTTGGCACCTCGATGTCGGCTCATCACATCCTGGGGCTGTAGCCGGTCCCAAGGGTATGGCTGTTCGCCATTTAAAGTGGTACGCGAGCTGGGTTTAGAACGTCGTGAGACAGTTCGGTCCCTATCTGCGGTGGGCGCTGGAAATTTGAGAGGATCTGTCCTTAGTACGAGAGGACCGGGATGGACGTACCCCTGGTGTTCCGGTTGTCATGCCAATGGCATCGCCGGGTAGCTATGTACGGATGGGATAACCGCTGAAAGCATCTAAGCGGGAAACCCACCTCAAGATGAGATTTCCCTTGAGCTTTAAGCTCTCTAAAGGTTCGTCGAAGACTACGACGTTGATAGGTGGGGTGTGTAAGCGCTGCAAGGCGTTGAGCTAACCCATACTAATTGGCCGTGCGGCTTGACCATATAACACCCAAGAAGCCGGGTGTGGTCGAGTGTCCTGCAACATACCTGTGCCTTACAAAACTTAACTACCTGAATTTTTTATCTGTGAGGCATGCCTTAAGGCGGCCTCGCGACTGAATTGCCTGGCGGCCATAGCGAGTGGGAACCACCCGATCCCTTCCCGAACTCGGAAGTGAAACTGCTCAGCGCCGATGATAGTGTGGGGGTTCCCATGCGAAAGTAGGACACTGCCAGGCTTCTTACCCAGAAAGCCCGACGGACATGCCGTCGGGCTTTCTTTTTTTGTGTCGTGACTAGACAGCCTGCTGCTAGTCAATTTATTGTCAGGATCCACCCTTAACAGCGCAACGCACTCGGCATCAATGAGCGTCCATTTAAGGTTACAGTAACCACAGTGTTGGCCAGATCATCACCAAATATTGTTGTCAATTCAGCAGTGCGCGGAACTCAACGCCCGCTGAACGGTCTTGACTGATATAGGCATGCGGCTATGTTTTGAATGAGACCCGGAAAGAACCTGCGATGACGTCCTCTTACCAGCCCAACCTGGCAGAACCCGGAAGCATTGAGTCCCTGCCAGTGATGGGTACCGGGCAACGACGGCTACGTCTGCTCACCTACAACATCCAGACAGGAATCGCCACCAGCCGCTATCGTCATTACCTGACACATAGCTGGAAACATGTTTTACCTTGCTCAGGGCGGCGCGACAACCTGGACCAAATTGCCAATCTGGTCCGGCATTACGACATCGTGGGCCTGCAGGAAGCGGATGCGGGCAGCCTGCGCAGCGGTTATCTCAATCTCACCGAGTATCTCGCCGCGCGCGCCGAGTTTCCTCACTGGTACGACCAGACGAATCGCAATTTTGGCATGTTTGCCCAGCACAGTATGGGCGTACTGAGCCGCATGCGCGCCGCCGAGATCAAGGAACACCGCCTGCCGGGGGCCATCCCCGGACGCGGCGCCCTGGTGATTCGCTATGGAGATGGGCGTGAGGCGCTCGTGTTGATGCTTGTGCATCTTGCGCTCGGCAAACGTGCCCGCTTGCGCCAACTTGGTTTCATTGGCGAGATCGCCAGCGCACACCGGCATGTGATTCTGATGGGCGACCTCAATTGTCGTTCGGATAGCCCGGAACTCGCCGTGCTGATCGACCGGGCCGGGTTGCGTGAACCAACCCATGATCTGCACACCTTTCCGAGCTGGCGGCCGATACGCAATATCGATCACATCCTGGTGTCGCCATCGTTGCGGGTGGAAGACGTGAGCGTGCTGAATTACCCGCTTTCCGATCACCTGCCGATTTCCATGGAGATATCGCTGCCCGATGAGCTGGAATTGAGCAGCCGGCATCATGCCAATTGGGACCGTAATCCGCTCGTGGCTGCGCCTCAGTAGCCAGACATATCACGCAACTCCTTCATCGTCCCTGGTAATTGTTTAGTGCGCGCGCAAGCGCGCCAGCTCTTCAATCAACGACAAAACAAGTTGTGCTCCGCGCGGGCTCATGCCACGGCACAGCACGTCCGTGTCACGCTCGCCATCCATCAGGCGACGCAGTATGCTGCTCAGGCGCGCCATGTCTCCTCCTGCCCGCAGCATTTGCGTAGCCATGTCCCCTAGCAGTTGCAGGGCGGCAACATCGCCGCTGGCTGCTGCGTAAATCATACCGGCTAGCCCGGGTACCGCCATTCCAGGATCCGGCCGCGCCTGCGGATCTGGCAAGGTGGCGGGGTCCTGCAGGCCGCGCAGTATCGCCTCTGCGATCACCCGATCCTCATCATCCAGCCCGGCCAAAACCTGCAGATCGCGTGCCCCGCCGAGAATGCGGCGTATGGCTGTGACCAGCATATTCCAACCGTTGGCACTGGCCGCCTCAAGCAGAGGCGCAAGATCTGCCAGGCATTCCCGATTCTGACAGGCAATCACCACGGCGTGGATCAAACCGGCATGGGCGAGGACTATTTGCTGGTCTTTTTCAGGCAGAGAACTCATGGCGTGAGCGGTGGCATCTGGTTTGTAATGCAAGCAAGTATTGCAGGATATTGAAGGAACCGACAGAGAATACCGAATGTGGCGGGGCGGGAGGAATATGCCCAGTCACATGAAAAGATTAATGAAATCAGGGTATCCTCTGGTCGCCACAAGGAAGATAGCCTATAAATTAATGCATAACCTGCTCTGTCAGGAACACGGCATTATCAGTCGGGGAGTGCACAGAATCGGTATGGCGGGCAACCAGGCAACACGGATCCTTGTCGTGGACGATGCGCAAGTCATGCGCCGGGCCGTCGAGAAAATGCTCCAGTCGGATTACGACGTAGTGCTGGCGAACGATGGTGAGGCAGGCTGGGAGCAGCTTGCGCGCGACAACCAGATCGAAATGCTGATCACCGACATCCAGATGCCGCTTCTGGATGGTTATGGGCTGATCTGTCGTGTACGCGCCAGTGACAACGCGCATATCCGCGATCTGCCGATCATTACGATTACTGGCGCGGAAGACGACGAAACACGCATTCGCGCCTATGCCTGTGGCTCCACGGATTTCATCATCAAGCCGTTCGACAAGAAATTGCTGACGTCGCGCGTGCACGCCTACCTGCGTCTCAAGCAGGCGAGCTTGCTGCACAGCACCGCCGCCACGCGTGACGCGCGCGCCCTGGACCCGTTGACGCACTTGGGCAGTCTCGGTGCCTTCCTCGAGGCCGGAAAAGGCTTTTTCCAGAAATCGCGCGAACGCGGCCAGGATCTCTCCGTCGCGGCGCTGGATATTGATGATTTCCCCGCGCTCAAACGGCAACACGGTGCAGCTACCGACCAGTTGCTCGTGCGCGTGGCAGGTATACTCACGGCAACCATCAGACGCGAGGACATGGTGGCGCGTGTGGGCGAGGCCGAATTCGCCGTGCTGATTCCGGAAACCGACCGTGCACAAGCCATGGTGCTGTGTGAGCGCTTGCGCGAGCGCATTGCCGCCGAGCCATTTATCGTTGCTGCAGGTCCGATTGCGGTGTCCGCCAGTTTCGGTCTCGTCACACAGAGTGCGGACGCGCCGGAAACCTTCGAAAAATTCTTGGCACTTGTCGAACAGCGCCTGAGCCAGGCGCGTTCGGATGGCGGTAACCGCGTGGGTGTGACGCTGCTCAGCGATGTCATGCCGGAACCGGAAGAGGTGGTGCTTTCCGGCGCGCCGGATGCCGAAGTCCCATTGGAGAATCCGCGTGGCGAAATCGAGATTGCCGACGATTCAGGCGATCTGTCTGTCGCGGAGCTTGAAGCGCTGGTACGGGATGAAACCTCACGACAGAAAACCGGACCACGCATTGTATAGCGGCAGTCAGCCGCTGCAGTTTTACTGTTCTGAAATAGCCCGTCCCGCCTTTGACGCGCGCCTTCACAGGGAATATCGTTGGCGCACCCATCAATACTTGAATGTAAATCTCCGGTGAGCGGATGATCGGCCTGCTACAGCGCGTGTGCGATGCCAGCGTGGTGGTCGCCGGCGAAACTATCGGGACAATAGGCGCGGGCCTGCTGGTATTTGTCGGTGTGGAACGCGG
>DATMXC010000052.1:0-2019 GCA_035561915.1 Gammaproteobacteria bacterium | reverse complement strand
TTTTTCCCTGTGCCGCGCCTGGGTAATTCAAGTCAAAATCGAGCACCGATCATGCGAATGAACACCACCCTGGTAATCAATCCGAAAGGCGGGTCGGGCAAGACTACCGTCACGACCAGTCTAGCCAGCTATTTTGCGGCCAGGTCGGTGCCCGTGACGGTGATGGATTACGACCCCCAGGGATCGAGCCTCAACTGGCTACGTCTGCGCGATTCGTTTCTGAACCGGATTTACGCCGCCAATGCCGCGCCACAGAGAGGCAACCGCTTGCGCGCGATCGAGATGCACGTGCCGCCAGACACGCGGCAACTCATTATCGACGCGCCGGCGGGCGCTTCCGGCCTTTTGCTTCAGGAGATGCTTGCCTGGGCGGATTGCATCGTGGTCCCGGTCGCGCCTTCGGCAATCGATATTCATGCCACGGCCAACTTCATCCGGGATTTGCTGCTTGCGGGCCGCATCCGCATACGCAATATCCGCCTGGGAGTCGTCGCCAACAAGGTTCGCAATTCCATGCCGACCTACGAACCGCTCGAGCGCTTTCTCAAATCCCTCAGTCTGCCGCTGCTGGCCCGCCTTCGCGATTCCGACGTCTATCTCCAGGCCGTGGAATCCGGATTGGGGCTCTTCGAAATGGACGAGGCGACATCGGAATCCGAGCGCGAGCAATTCCGGCCCGTTGCTGAATGGGTGGAAGGTTCGCAGTCTCAGCTGATCGGGGCTGACCGAAAAATCGTCCAACTACCAAGCCGCCCACGCCTGCTCGCCGGCATGGTATCAAATTGAAACGCTGATAAAAGACACGTGCCACGGAATCAAGGCGATGTCGGTGCGGACGACAGGCATCGGTGGCCTAGCGCGTTGCAAGGGCAGTTTATGCAATTATGCAGGCCAGACCCCCGTAGCACCCCATGCTGCATTCACATTCAAAGTGCACCACGCAGGGCGCGCTGGAAGACCTCGTGCGGCGTTTGATAGTTAAGGCACTTGCGAGGGCGATGATTAATCATTCGCACGACCGTGGCAAGTTTCTGATCGGTGATCAGATTGAAGTCCGTGCCCTTGGGGAAGTAGCGGCGCAGCAGTCCGTTGGCGTTTTCGATGCTGCCGCGTTGCCAGGCGGCATACGGATCGGCGAAATACACGCGCAGGCCAAGCGCTTTCTCAATGCGCGAGAAACCGCAGAACTCCGGACCGTTGTCCACCGTGAGGGTGCGTCTGAGGCTCGCCGGCAGCTTCTTCAGCGCGCCCACGGCCTGCTCGCCCCAGCTCTGGGCGCTGCGGTCTTTGAGCACGCGCGCTTTGAGCATACGACTCTTGCGTTCGAGTTGGGAGGCAATGGCACTCCTGCCCCCACGGCCTACGATGCTGTCGCCTTCCCAGTCCCCGAAACGCGCGCGCCGGGCAACAATCTCGCCACGCGCCTCGATCCCCACGCGCCCGGGGATGTGATGCCGCCGTCCTGTGGCGTAGCGTGTCTGCCGGCGCCGGGCGCGCCGATGGGTAACCAGGCTTTTCCACAGCGAGCCGCCTCGCTGGCCATCCCGGTAGATCCACCGATAGATCGTCTCGCAACAAATACGCATTGCGCCCTCTCGCGGATAGTCTCGCCTGATCCGCCCGGCAATGAGCTCGGGCGAGAAGCGTTGCGCGAGCTTCTTGAGGACATAGCGCACCAAAGGCCGATGATTCCAGCGCTGCCGATGGCGGGGCTGACGACGGCGCCTAAGCGCCCGTGCATGCGCTTCGGTGTTCAAGTAGACCTCCTCGCTCAAGGCATTCCTTTTAATCTCCCGGCTGATGGTGCTGTGCGAACGCCCCAGGCGCCGGCTAATCTCACGGCAGGTGCATCCTTGAGACAGAAATCTTGCAATCAACGTGCGTTCTTCCACGTTAAGCTGACGGTAGGACATGGTGGGGGATCTCCTGGTGTGTGGGTTGGTCGCTCTTCTCACGCTACCAAACACCCACCGTGTCCTACCCCACTTTCAACTGGTGCACTTGGATGTGGAATTCAGC
>DATMXC010000051.1:0-15914 GCA_035561915.1 Gammaproteobacteria bacterium | reverse complement strand
AGAAGATAGCCGCATTCTAGCAGCAAATAGCGTAGATATACTGTTTGCCCCGGTGCTTGAAGAGATGTACCCGGAGGGCATGGCCACGCACACCAAAGTGGACGTCCTAGGGCTATCAGACATCCTCTGCGGGGCATCGCGGCCCGGTCATTTCCGGGGTGTCGCCACCGTCGTCAACAAACTGTTCAACATCGTGCAGCCTGATCTGGCCGTGTTCGGTGAAAAGGACTACCAGCAATTGCTGATTATCCGCCGTATGGTCAAAGACCTCGCCATGCCGATTGAGATCGTGGGCCTACCCACGGTACGCGAGCCGAACGGACTCGCCATAAGCTCGCGCAACGGTTATTTGTCGGCGGAGGAGCGGCGCAACGCTCCCCAACTCTATCAGGCCCTCTGCGCCGTGCGTTATCAGCTCATGAAGGGTAAGGGATGCGACATTGCCACTGCCGAGGAAGTAGGGCTGGTGTGGCTACGTAATGCCGGTCTGCGGCCCGATTACCTCACGGTGTGCCGGACGCAGGATCTCGGCCCCGCCGGTGCGGGTGACCGGGACGTGGTAATCCTCGCCGCCGCCTGGCTGGGCACTACGCGCCTGATAGACAATCTCCAGGTGACGTTGCAGGGCGACCCCCAAAGTTAGATAATACGGTTCTATCAGGAGGTCCCGCCATGCAGTACACCCTGCTCAAAGCCAAGCTTCATCACGCCCGTGTCACCCATTCCGAACTGGAATACGAAGGCTCCTGCGCGATAGACGGCAAACTCCTGGACGTGGCCGGCATCCACGAGTACGAGCAGATCCACATCTATAACCTCAACAACGGCGAACGTTTCACCACCTACGCCATCCGCGCCGCGGACAATTCCGGCATCATCTCCGTCAACGGCGCCGCCGCGCACAAGGCCAGTCCCGGCGACCGCGTCATCATAGCCGCCTATGCGGTATTGAACGCGCATGAACTCGCCAACTTTCACCCCACCCTGGTCTATCTCGACCAACACAACCGCATCACCCACTGCCGCAACGCCATCCCCGTACAGGTGGCTTGAGAGGGCATGCGCGGTGTCAGGGGTAGGTCGGATCAAGCCTGTCCTGAGTGAAATCGAAGGGCGAAGCGGATCCGACATTTGCCATGGGTGAAGTGGTTCCATTTAAACGCCCCAGCCTCGCCGAACGCCACCGTGGCAAAACTCTGTGCGGCAGCGGTTTCCACAAATGGGAAATCGTGCAGCAGAACGCATTTGATGTGAAGCGAGGAAAGCTGGTGACCCAACTCCGCTGCGTCCGCTGTCAGGCCACGAAGAACGAGGCCCGCTGAGCCTGCTCGCCGGTGATGGTAACGACCAAAGGGGTTAGCCGATGATGAATTCTTGGTTGCGAAAGCCGGGTGGGGATAGTTTGCCAATCATTTAGCGGTTTTTTTGTCAAACTCATTGAAATATAGTAAGAATTTTTGTGCTCTGTGGAATAATGACGCAAAGTTATACATTATATAGGCAGTTTATAATTCTAGTTAAGTCCCAGTACGACGAATGAGCTACCTTGGAGAATCGCCATCGCTGATGTCCTTGCAACAATAGCGGCCATCGCGTCCGCGATTGGTACCATGTTCGCAGCGGTGGCCGCCTTTCGCTCAGCCTCGAGTGCGCGCCTTGCCGCTGAACAGGTGACTCGTGCGGAACACCGCTCTCTTCTGCGAGAGCTATCGTCGTCTGTTCAGAACGTTCTTCTTGAAGTTTCGCGCGCGGAATCGGTTGCGAACCAACTCAAGATTGAATGTGATACCCTCGCCGCGTTCACTGGCGGCTTTGGCGGCTCTGCTCATTCCGAGGTACAGGAAACCGTGAAGACCAAGAGTGCACTCGCCGTCCCACTAAAGCGTAGTGCCGAGGAAACCGGACGCGACTACCTGAAGCTTCGTGAGGCCTCGATCGAAGACTTATCTCAGGCCTTGGCAAAAATCGACGGCAACCTTTCGGCAGCCCGCACTCTACGCGACGAGTTGAATGCAAAGCTGGCCGAAACGGTAGCACAGAACCAGTTGCACCGAGCAAAACGCATTGGGTAACGTAACGACAGTATGTTGGGGCCTAACCTGGAGTTCAACACGGACGCCCGCTGGCGGGGCTTCGCCCCCGCCGCGGTCGCCGGTTAACAGGCTTCGTTAGCTGGCATTGTCATGGGGACAGCGCTGCCCTTAGATGAACGACTTGGTGTTGCCGCTCAACTAGTAAAGCGGGCTCGTATCTCCTATGACATTTGGTGGTTCTACGAAGGAGCCGATACGAGGCCGCGAATCTTGGACACCATGAATGTGTATTCGGAGTTCTTTCGCTTCGATACACACGCTCATTTTGTATCCATGGTGATTCATCTCGCAGGTCTTTTCGAATCACGGAACGACACTATTAATTTCGGAGCCTTGGTCAAGGAGGCGGAGGCTGATGGTGTTTCAAAGGAGGCAGTAGACAAGGCTAATGCGCTGATGACGGAGGTTGCCAGCGTGCCGTCGAAGGTGGCCATCCTGCGGAGCAATCTATTTGCGCACAGGAGTGCGTCGCTCTCCTACGCGGAAGCTTTTCGAAAGGCCGATCTTAAGCCTGACCAACTCCGAGATTTGACCGTGATTGGATTGAGAATCGCGAACACTCTTCTAATTGCATGCGGCTGGGAAGAACAATTCTTCCATAAACCTTCACGCAGGGATGCGGAGAGACTAATTAATGACCTGGCAAAGGCAAATGCCAGCTAACGGTGGATTCAAGTTGCAAGTGCACCACGAATAGCTTGGCGTCACTCCACTGTTGATTTGGAGGAGCATCATTCGACTATACTTATGGCAGAGCATGTCGCAGAGGAAGAGTGATTATGGTGCGCTCGACCAAGAAGTCAGCAATTCGAAAACCGGGATCAGCCGCTCGCACAACGCGAGCCCCACGCCGACATCCAGCGCGTCGGGTGCTGGTTCTCGTCGCCACGCGCAAGGGTGCATGGCTGTTGCACGGTGATGCGACACGAAGGACTTGGCGGGTCGACGGACCGCACTTTCTCGGCCACATCGTCAATCACCTCGTGCTCGACCCGCGTGACGGGCGAACGCTCTTGGCGGCGGCGAAAACTGGTCACCTCGGTCCGACCATCTTTCGTTCTACGGATCTCGGCCGTACCTGGAAGGAAGCCGCCAGGCCGCCCGCTTTCGCCAAGGTGCCGGACGGCGGGAAGGGCCGCGTGGTCGATCACACGTTTTGGCTCACACCTTGTCACGCGAACGAGCCGAACGCGTGGTACGCGGGGACCTCGCCGCAGGGACTTTTCCGCTCCGACGACGGAGGCATCACATGGGAACCGTTCTCCGTCATTAACGATGATCCGCGGTACCGGACGTGGATGGGCAGTGTGCAAGATGGCACGCCCGATGGACCGAAACTGCACTCGATCATCGTCGACCCCCGCGATCCTGCTCACCTCTACTTCGCCATGTCGGGCGGCGGTGTCCACGAATCAATCGACGGCGGCCGAACCTTTGCCCCGATCGTGAAAGGGATGGAAGTGGTCGAGGGGTTCGACCCGGCCAATATCGCCTTCCACGACCCCCATTGCGTCCGCCTCTGTCCCAGCAACCCGGACCGCTTGTATCAACAGAATCACTGCGGTATCTACCGGCTGGATCGGCCGTCCAAACAATGGGTGCGCATCGGAAAAAATATGCCAAAGCGGGTCGGCGACATCGGCTTTCCTATGGTGGTGCATCCGCGCGATGCGGACACTGCGTGGGTGTTTCCGATGGACGGCACGACCGTGTGGCCGCGTACGAGCCCCGACGGCAAGCCCTCGGTCTATGTCACCCGAAATGGCGGAAAGAGATGGCAGCGTCTCGATTCCGGCCTGCCCACGAGTCAGACATGGTGGACGGTGAAGCGCCAGGCCATGACCGCGGACGCGCAGGATCCCGTGGGGCTGTACTTCGGGACGACGAGCGGAGAGCTGTGGATGAGCCGCGACGAAGGTAAGCGATGGACCTGCATCGCGCGGCATCTTCCCGAAATTTACGGTGTGGAGGCCGCCGAGGTATGATGACGCTGCCGTCTCCGTGGCGGCGAATGTCGTTGAATCGAGGCTAGGTTCATGAAAGTGTTGATTCCCAGTCCGCTGCTCTCTTATACCAAGGAGCGGAAGGTTGAAGCCACCGGCGCGACCATTACCGAACTGCTTGCCGACCTCGACCGTCAATACCCCGGTCTGCGATTCCGCGTGATTGATGAGCAGGACCAGATGCGGCCGCACATGCGGTTCTTCGTCAACGGCGAACAGGTGTTCGGCATGACACATTCGCTATCGCCACACGATGAAGTGCTGATCGTGCAAGCATTGAGCGGCGGGTGAGGTACGGCCAGTGCAGCAGCTCGATCAGGGCACATTGATGCCGAATAAAAATGGGAGGAATCCATCTCATCATTCGAGCCGACACCGTGCTGCGCGGGCTACCGCCCGCTCATCGTTAAAGATACACTTCGTGTATCCTTAATCACTCGGGGTGCGCTTCAAAGCGCGTCCTGCCATGCATCACAGGAGATAACAGGCATGTTCAGAGTTGCAATTCTACTAGGCTTGGTCGCGATTGTAAGTGGCTGCGCTACAAATGGTTTTAACCTTGTCGAAGTTGCCGGATCCCCGCGGTACGAAGTTCCAGTGACTGATGCGCGCTCTGAACTGTCGCGGAAAGGTGGCAAGGAGCAGGTACTAGACTCCCATTATTATCATGGAGACGCTATCTTTACACCTAGCCGCCTTGAGATGTTCAAAGCGGCCGTCTCTGAAGTATTCGACAAGCCTCCACGCCAAGTCATTCTTCGAAAGTTCGATGTCGTGGATTCCTACGCCAAACGACTACGCGGAGGCCAGGCCGCAGCACTTGCGAGCATCTCCTATGCCGCTGCAATTGCTGCGCAGTCTAGTCCTATCGACTCTGACTTCATTGCTTGTGTAATCGAAGCCACGGTGGACGGACGAGATATTTCTAGTACGGCATTAGCGCCATACGCTGAAAATACATTTGGCATCAACGTGTTCAACGATCCATCGTATATCGCCGCTGTCAAGAAGGCTGTCAGCGACTCCATTCAACAGTGGAAGAGTCATGCAACTCAGCGGTCTAGGTGATGCATAACAATGTGAGGCACCCCTGATTTCACGGACACCCAGATAAAGGGATAATGCCCCGATAAGGTGTTCAATGCAAAAACGCAAGATTCATACTGAAGGAATTTAAGATTGTGACCTCTCAACCATATGCGCAGCGCCATGAGCTGCACAGCCTCCGCAAAGAGAGTAGGGGTAAATCTGCCCGCCTGATGATAAAAAGACTGGTCTTGCTGACGCTGTGTTGGGTTGCGGGACCGGTGTCGGGCGAGGTGTATGAGGTGTATAAATGCCAGGACGGCAAGGGTAAGGTCGTGTATAGCGACAGTCCTTGTGGGCAGGTGGGGCCGCTGGTGAAGCCGTCTGCTACGGATGCGTCGGTGGGGGGGTTGCGGCCGGGTGAGGAGCAATGGCTGCGCGATATCAAGGACAGAGAGGCCGCTGAGCGGAAGGAGAGCCAGCGGCGTGAGGCGGAACAGAAGGCCGCGCTGCGCAGTGCGAAGCAGGATGCGAAATTATGCCGCAGTGCGAAGCGGCATATCGCGGAGGTCGAGGAGGAGTTGTGGCAGGGCTACAAGGCGAGCCGCGCGGAAAAGCTGAGGCGTAAGCTCGCGGAGTATAAGGAAGATGCGGGGATATACTGTAAGTAGTCTATTGACGATGCGTTATGCAACTATCACACTAAACCGTTAATGCGAGTTCGGTTCCAAACATCCCAGAGGTACTATGCGACAGATACTTATTAAATTTAGTTTGATCTTCGTCCTTTGGACGGTCAGTTTTGCGGCATCGGCCGAACCTGCCATGTCTGAGGATATGGCCTATCTGTTCGCGGCGGCGCGATATATGAACGTCCAGAAGGAGCAGGGTAATTCTATAATCAGCGCCACGGAGGCCCTTAAGGCGCGAGCGCTTAACCGCAAGGATTTTTACAAGGCGCTGGAAGACTCGCGCGCGGGTGCGCTAAAGGAGTGGGATGAAAGTTATCTGAAGACGCGCAAACCCCTGGTGCCGCCCGCATACAAGGGTCTCGATGAGCGGATTCAGCGCAGTCGCGACTTGCGCGAGGCGGCTTACAAGGAATGGCTAGGTCAGCCCAAAAAGAATCCTTTGGAACTAAAAAGCGCCAACAAGATATTCTATGACTCGATGGAGCTGGAGCAGCGGCTTTTGAGCGAGGTGGCAGAAGCCCTGGTGGTGGCCACCCGGAACAAGGCTAAATAAGTTAAGGAAGCTCTGAAAAATATATCGCCAACCGCC
Source organism: Gammaproteobacteria bacterium (assembly GCA_035561915.1). Classification (GTDB taxonomy): domain Bacteria; phylum Pseudomonadota; class Gammaproteobacteria; order SURF-13; family SURF-13; genus JACPZD01. The sequence continues at coordinate 9,511 of DATMXC010000051.1, read as the reverse complement.
AAGGCGCCAAGGTCACCAAGAAGATACGGCTTGAATCGCAAGGGAAAATCTTGGCGTCTTGGCGGTTCAGCATGAATAAATCAATAAAAACACATAAAACCTTCGCGTCTCGGCGCTGAGTTTTAGCACGGGGGTTATTCCCCCGCGATGGTCATGTTTTCAATCAGGATGGAGCCGGTGCGGATATTGCCGCGCACGTCCACGTCTTTACCCACTTCCGCGAGGTGCAAAAAAATATCAAGCAGATTGCCGGCGATGGTGATCTCCTCCACCGGGTATTGAATCTCGCCGTGTTCCACCCAGAAGCCGGCCACGCCGCGCGAATAATCGCCGGTGACGGTGTTGACGCCCATACCGATCAGTTCGGTGACCAGCAAGCCCTTTCCCATCAGCCGCAACAGCCCGTCTAAATCATAGCTGCCCGGGTCAATAAACAGATTGTGCACCCCGCCCGCATTGCCGGTGGTCTGCATGCCGAGCTTGCGTGCCGAGTAACTGTCGAGCACGTAGGACTCCAGCACACCACCGCGCACGAAGTCGTGCGCGGCGGTGGCTACGCCTTCGTTATCGAAGGGCGCGCTGCCCAGGGCCTTTTTGAGGTGCGGTTGTTCGTGTATATGTACGTGGGCCGGGAAGATCTGTTTACCCAAGTGATCAAGCAAGAAGGAAGCCTTACGATAGAGGCTGCCGCCGCGGATGGCGCTCATGAGGTGCGACAATAGACTGGTGGCCGCCGGGGCCTCGAACACCACAGGCGCCTGGCGGGTGCTGAGTCTTCTGCCATCCAGACGGCGCAAGGTGCGTTGCGCAGCGTGCTCGCCGATTCGTCCGGGAGTTTCCAATTCGTTGTGATCGCGGGCCACGCTGAACCAGTAGTCACGTTGCATGCCGCTCTCGCTCTGGCCAATGACGGCGCAGCTCAAGCTGTGGCGGCTGGTAGGGTAGCCGCCGATAAAGCCGTGGCTGTTGCCGTAGATGTTCAGTCCTTGGTGGCTGGAGAGACTCGCCCCTTCGGAGTTGGTGATGCGTTTATCCAGGGCACGCGCGGAATCTTCGCATTCGGTGGCGAGCACAATCGCGTGTTCGGCGCTGACCTGCCAGGGATAATAGAGATCGAGATCGGGGATCTCGCGCGCCATGAGTGCGGCGTCGGCGAGGCCCGCGCAATCATCCTCGGCAGTGTAACGGGCGATGTTACAGGCGGCGCGCACTGTCTCCCTGACGGCCTGGGCGCTGAAGTCAGAGGTGCTGGCCGATCCTTTGCGATGGCCGAAGTAAACGGTCACACCCAGGGCCTTGTCACGATTATGTTCGATGGTCTCCACCTCGCCCAAGCGCACCGTGACCGACAGGCCCGACTCGATGGTGAGCCCTGCTTCCGCGCTGGTCGCGCCTTGAGAGGTGGCCTCAAGTAGGAGATCGTGAACCAAACCCTGAAGCTGGGTTGCATCCCAGAGGGCCTCAGAGGGCGTGTTAGCAGGGTTTAAGATAAGTGACATAGCGTGTAAATTTTAGCATGTCATAGCCGGGCGTGTGGTTAAATATAAGGTTAGCAGGCTGTTGAAAAACGGCCTGCGTGTGGCGTACGGACGCGCCGCCATTTTTCAAGTACGGTGTAGGTGCTTGAAAAATGGAGCTAAGCAAAAATCGCACTTTTGACTAGTGCCGGGCAGGAAGCCCTAATGCCGCGGGCGCAGGGATGCGCAGGAGCGGCCGAGTTGAAAAAGCCCACGGACGGGCTTTTTCAACAATCTATTAGAGCAGGGCGGGTGCATGACTGAAGACGAAGAATTTGGGCTCGAACAAAAGAGCAAATCCCAACTCAAGCGGGAGATGATCTCTGTGCAAGACCTGGGTGAGGAGTTGGTGGAATTACCCATCCGGTTCTTGCAGAGATTTGATCTGCCGGAGAACCTGCTCAATGCCATCGAAGCTGCGCGCGGCATCACCAGCCGGGGGGCGCGTAAACGCCAACTGCAATACATCGGACGGTTGATGCGCGAGGTGGACGCGGAGCCGATCCGCAAAACCATGGACGACATCAAGCACCGGCAGGTCCATGCCGCTCAGCAACTTCACTTGATCGAGGGCTGGCGTGAACGCTTGCTGAGCGAGGGTGATGGCGCCATCCAGGCGCTTTGTGAAGAGTATTCCGAGACGGATCGGCAGCGTGTAAGACTATGGCTGCGCGCGGCGGAGCGGGAAAAGGCGGCGAATAAACCACCGACATCGGTGCGGGCGTTGTTTCAATATCTGCGGGAGTTGATCGCTCCGTAGCTTATACCGATAAAACTTTTTACCACGGAGGACGCGGAGGGAAAGTATTCCTCTGCGTCCGCTCAGCTTACCCGGCCGGCCAAGGTCATGAGGGCGATAATCACCACCCAGGCGACCAAGGTGCGCCATACCAGGGCTTGGGCGGCCTTGATATGCGCGACCTCAGCCTGTACGTCGCTCGCCCCCGGCTTCCTGCCTCCCTGCGCGTCGTCGTCCTGAGGGACTTCGCGCAGGCTTTCGGCGTCGAGATGCAGGGCGCCCATGCCGCTCGCCAGCAGTACCTGCACGGACGATTCTTCCCATTTCTCCGCCTTTCCGGCGGAGCCGCGCCAATTGCCTATGGCATCCACAAAGCTGCCGCTCACCGCATAGCCCACCGCTACCAGGCGCGCCGGTATCCAATCCAGGATGGCGTGCAGGCGCTGGGCGGCCTGGGCGAACTCAGAGGCCGGGTGTTCCTTACCGGTGAAGTTTTTGAGTACTGCGGAGAGCCGATAGAGCGCCGCACCGAGCGGCCCGAGCACGCCGAACCAAAACAGCACGGCCATGATACGCTCATTTCCCTCTATCAGGATGGACTCGGTGACCGCCTGACTTAACTGAAAATTCTGACTCGGGATGTGCTGATGCAGGATGTCGGCGGCGCTGCGCTGTGCGGCCTCGATATCGCCCGACTCGCGGGCGTCAATATAGGCCTGTACCTGATCGTCCAGATTTTTAGGACCGAGACAGTACCACAGCACAGCCACGCCGAACGGGAAGGCCAGGAGGGGATGCGCCCTGCCCAACAGATAGTCCACCAGCGCAATAAGAAACACGGGAAGCGCGACGATCAACAGCACGCCCAGCGAACCGTTGGCGATCGCCTTCAACTGGAAGCGTATCGAGTTGGCGAATTCCAGGAACCACTCAAAGCGGCGCACGCCCTGCCAGGTGGCGAAGACCTTATCTATTCCCAGGCTGATCAGAATGGCAATCAATATCATGACGCGCGCACCTTTGTTCGAGGTGACGTAATGATAGCGGGATTGGGGCTATGTTGCACGGAGATGATTGTAAACCTCAGGCGGCTTGGAGGGAACTCCTATTAAACTATATCAAGCTGCGCAAGCGCTCCCAATCAAAGCTCGGTCCGGGGTCGGTCTTGCGTCCAGGCGCGATGTCGCTATGCCCCACGATCCGCTGCGGGGTAATCCTGGGATAGGCAGCCATCAGTGTGCGTGCCACCTCGGCCAGCGCCGCATACTGCCCGGGCTCGTAGGGGTGATCGTCGCTTCCCTCCAGTTCGATGCCGATGGAAAAATCATTACAGGCCGTCCGCCCCTCAAAGCAGGATTCCCCCGCGTGCCAGGCGCGCAGGGGCAGCGGGACAAACTGGACGATCTCGCCGCTGCGGCGGATGAGCAGGTGGGTCGAGACCTTCATCCCGCAGATATCCGCGAAATACGGGTGGGCTTTTGGATCGAGGGCGTTCAGGAACAATGACTCGATATGCGGCCCGCCGAATTCACCCGGCGGCAGGCTGATGTTGTGAATCACCAGCATATCTATGTCGCAGCCCGTGGGCCGCGCATCGCAATTCGGCGAGTGGGCTTGTCTCGCCGCGTCCAGCAGACCGGTGGAGGGATCGAGCCGCATCATGATAGGACTTTTTTGCATCGGCATAGGGTGCCCATATCTCTGTATTCGGAGTGTGCTGCATGGTAACGTGTACGGTACGCTAACAGCTTATTCGTAAAGCGCAAGGGCTATGTGAGGAAACGACGATGTGCGAACTCGCTGCTTATCTTGGTCCGAGACTGATACTTGCAGAAGTCACGGGGCTTATGGAGTCCGGATTGGGGCGCGACGCCTATGGGTTTGGCCTGGGCTGGTATGCCCCCGACGGCTCACCGGCGGTCTATACCCGCAGCAAGCCGCCCGCGTGGGACAAGAATCTGCCGCACCTGGAGCGCAGCCTGGATAGCAACCTGTGGCTCGTGCATTTCCAGCTTGAGGCGGCGCAGGCCGCCTCGCATCAAACGGGTCCGCAGCCTTACTGCGACGACGAATTTATCTTCGGCCACTGCGGCGTCATTGAAGGTTTCCGGGACCGGTTGAGCCCGTTAATGAGACAGTTCATGGCGCCCGAGGTCGAGGCCGAGATCGATGGCACAACGGCTTCGGAATATCTATTCGGCCTGTTGCGTCATCTGCTGCAGGACGACGGCGAGATCTCCTTGGATCAGGCATTGGGTCAGATGTTTGAATTGCTGGATGATTGGCTGGAGAATGAGGTCGCGCTGCTTAACATTGTTTTATCCGACGGCGAGACCTTGTGCGCCGCGCGTCACGCCATCAATGCTGAATGCGCGCCGCTCTATTTCACCACCGACGTGGACGATTATCCCGGCGCGCAGCTTATCGCCTCCTCGCCGCTCACCGCTTCCGCATTTTGGCAGCCGATACCCGAGCATCATCTGCTGATACTCGATCCCGCGGCGCCGCCGGAACTGGCAGCGCTTTAACAGTATGTTGAAAAAAGCCATCCCTGGCCTTTTCCAACTCACAAAGCAAAAAACGTGGTTTTTGCTTTGCTCCATTTCTCAAGCACATAAACCGTGCTTGAGAAATGGCGGTGCTTGCGGCGCTTTCGCATCCTGCTTCGCTTGCAAGCCCAGGGCAAGCCATCCCTGGCTTGCCCGCTTGCTGCTTCGCAGCTCGCCCATGCACCGCACGCAGGCTGTTTTTCAACAGCCTGCTAAGCAGATCACAGCACCGGCGCCTGCATGATCCTGGGTATCTTTGAACAGTTATTGATTCTGCTCGCCGCCGCCGTCCTGGTGGTGGCGCTGTTCAGGCGTTTCAACCTTCCTCCGATCATGGGCTATCTATTTGTTGGAGTGCTGGTCGGCTACCCTGGCCTGCCCTGGCTTTCCATGTCCGCCGATACCCATTTCCTGGCGGAGTTTGGCGTGGTGTTTCTGATGTTCGCCATCGGCCTGGAATTTTCGCTGCCCAAGCTGCTGGCGATGAAGGGCACAGTGTTGGGTCTCGGTGGTGCGCAGGTGCTCATCAGCACAGTCCTGGCTGCGGTGGCCGCCTGGCTGCTAGGCATGTCACCACCGGGCGCCCTCGTTGTGGGTGGGGTGCTCGCCATGTCATCCACCTCCATAGTGGGCAAACAACTCGCTGAACAACTGGAACTCAACTCCCGCCATGGCCGGTTCGCCATCGGCATCTTGTTGTTCCAGGATCTGGCGGTGATTCCCTTTTTGGTCATTATTCCTGTCTTGGCGAGCAGCGCCGCCGACTCCGTTGCATTGACGTTGGCCGAGGGGCTGCTCAAAGGCATAGTGGCATTTTTCCTGCTACTCGCCGCTGGCCGCTGGATGTTGCGCCCGTTGTTCAGGGTCATCGCCGCTGGCCGCTCTACCGAACTGTTTATGCTCACGGTCTTGCTGGTTACACTCAGCGCCGCCTGGTTTACGCAGCAGTTGGGACTCTCCATGGCCCTGGGGGCGTTTCTCGCGGGCATGGTCATCAGCGAAACCGAATTCCGGCATCAAGTGGAAGCGGATATCCGCCCGTTCCAGGATGTGTTGCTGGGATTATTCTTCATTACTGTCGGGATGCGGCTCGATATTTCGATATTGCCCCTTGTCTGGTATTGGGTGCTGCTGTTGGTGGCTGCCATCGTGGTCTTCAAGATCTTGCTGATTATGGGCCTGGCCTTATTGGCGAAGATGGAGCGGGGCGTCGGGCTGCGCGCGGGGTTGGCGCTTGCACAGGCCGGTGAGTTCGGTTTTGTAATGTTGTCGTTGGCCACTGATTATAAATTGCTGGGTGGCCCGGCCAGCCAGATCATTCTAGCTTCGGTCATTTTGAGTATGGCCTTGGCGCCTCTGTTGATCCGTTATAACGGCGCGCTGGCAAAGAGATTTCTCGCCTTGAGTTACGGACAAGGCCGTCTGCAAATGGAGGGGCGGATCAGCGAAATCACGCAAGGCATGAACCAGCACGTCATTATCTGCGGCTATGGACGGGTGGGCCAAAACATCGCCCGCATCCTGGAGCAGGAGGGATTTGAATTCGTGGCGCTGGACCTTGATCCACTACGGGTGCGCGATGCACAGGACGCGGGCGATCCGGTTCACTACGGTGACTCGGCGCGCCGGGAAATATTGCAAGGGGCGGGTCTGAGCCGCGCCCGCGCACTGGTGGTGAGCTTCGGTGACATGCCGGCGACGTTTAGGATACTCGAACACATCCGCCGCCTGCGTCCGGACATGCCCGTATTGGTACGTGCCCGCGACGATTCCGAAATGGAACGGCTGCTTAACGCGGGCGCCACCGAGGTGGTGCCGGAGACGCTGGAGGCGAGTCTCATGATTGCATCGCAATTATTGCTGTTGCTCGAGGTGCCCATTTCCAGTGTGGTGCGGCGGGTGGGCGATGTGCGCAGCGACCGCTATCGCTTATTGCGGGGTTTCTTCCCCGGTCAAGATCATTACGCGTTGGGTCAACCCGAAAGTCAGAGCGAACGCCTGCATTCGGTCGTGCTGCCGGAAGGCGCGTATGCGGTGGGGCGCACTCTGGAGCAACTGGGCCTGGATAAGCTGGATGTGGTGGTCACGGCGGTGCGTCGCGGCGGGATCCGCGGACCGCAACCCGAGCCCTACACCCAATTGCGCGCGGGCGACGTGCTGATACTCTACGGCAACGCGCATGCATTGGAGCGCGCCGAAGAGATTTTGCTGAAGGGGTGACGCCAGGTTAGCTGCCGCGCCGCGTTTTACCAGAGGAAAACGGCGACTCGGCGATACGTCGCCCTTCATCCTTTAGATAATCGTGAAACGCACGCGCCACTACCGATAGCTGCTTGCCTTCCGGATGGACCAGGTACCAGTGGCGACGGATGGGGAAGTGTTGCACGTCGAGTATGACGAGTGGACCCTGCTCGCCCTCCAGGGCAAGACTGTGGCGCGACAATACGGATATGCCTAGTCCGCCGGCGATGGCCTGCTTGATGGCCTCGTTGCTGCCGAGTTCCATGCTGATATTAACTGGGATGCCGTGCTCATCAAACAGGCGCTGGGCCGCCATACGGGTACCCGATCCCGGCTCGCGGACAAGAAAGACCTCCTTTGCGAGGCGTTCTAAGGCTATCCGTTTTTTGCCCGCCAGGGGGTGAGAGCGAGGCGCCACGACCACCAGCGGATTTTCCAGAAACGGCTCGGAAGACACGTCCAGGTTTTCGGGGGGCTGACCCAGGATGTACAGATCATCCAGATTCTGCGCGAGCCGTTCCAACACGCTTTCCCGGTTGGTGACCTTGAGCGAGACGTCAATGCCCGGATAGCGTTGACAGAACGGTCCCAGCAGACGGGGGGCGAAGTACTCGGCGGTGGTAATCACGGCCAGGCGCAATCGGCCTTTTTTCAAGCCCTTGTGGTCGGCGACCGCCATCTCGAAGCGTTCCAGGTTGCCAAAAATCTCGCGGCAGGTTGCATACAACTCATGACCCACCTCGGTAAGGTGGATGCGCTTTCCGACCTGCTCGAACAGCGGCAGCCCCACTGTGTCTTCCAATTGCTTGATTTGCATGGAGACCGCCGGTTGTGTCAAGTACAACTCCTCGGCGGCGCGCGTGTAGCTGAGCTGGCGCGCCACGGCCTCAAACACCCGAAGTTGGCGTATAGTAGTACTTCTCATCTAGGCACTCCCTGAGCTGAATTAATCATAAGCTCTAGTTTATAATAAGAATTAGAATTACTGAATATTATTTATGATTTTGGCTGTGTAAAGTACACTCCAGTTATAGCATCGGCCTCGCTCTGATACAGGTGCGAGGTTTCTTTTCACCCTTATTTTAGGAGGCTGTTATGGCAAAAGCAGAAGCTGGTGGAACAATGAAAGAAGGTAAGGACCGCTACAAAGCAGGTGTCTTACCTTACAAAAACATGGGTTACTGGGAGCCTAATTACGACATCAAAGAAACCGACGTATTGGCGATGTTCCGTATTACACCGCAAGCAGGTGTGGATCCCGAGGAAGCCGCCGCTGCCGTTGCCGGCGAATCCTCCACCGCCACCTGGACGGTGGTATGGACGGATCGTCTGACCGCGTGCGAACTGTATCGCGCCAAGGCCTACCGCGTTGACCTGGTGCCGAACACCGGCCCGGGCACTAAGAACGAAGCCCAGTATTTTGCGTATATCGCCTATGACCTTGACTTGTTCGAGCCTGGCTCCATCGCCAACCTGACCGCGTCCATCATCGGCAACGTGTTCGGCTTCAAGGCGGTAAAAGCGCTGCGCCTGGAGGATATGCGCATCCCGGTTGCCTACCTGAAGACCTTCCAAGGTCCCGCTACCGGTGTCGTGGTTGAGCGTGAGCGTCTGGACAAGTTTGGCCGTCCGCTGCTCGGCGCCACCACCAAGCCGAAGCTCGGCCTGTCTGGCCGCAACTATGGCCGCGTGGTGTATGAAGGCCTGAAGGGCGGTTTGGATTTCATGAAGGATGACGAGAACATCAACTCGCAGCCGTTCATGCACTGGCGTGACCGCTTCCTCTACTGCATGGAAGCCGTCAACAAGGCGTCCGCTGCAACCGGAGAGGTGAAAGGTCACTACCTCAATGTCACCGCCGGCACCATGGAAGAAATGTACCGGCGTGCGGAATTCGCCAAGCAACTGGGTTCGGTCATCATCATGATTGACTTGGTTATCGGCTACACCGCAATCCAGTCCATGGCACTGTGGGCGCGCCAGAACGACATGATTCTGCATCTGCACCGCGCTGGTAACTCGACCTATTCGCGCCAGAAAAATCACGGCATGAGCTTCCGCGTGATTTGCAAGTGGATGCGTATGGCGGGCGTGGACCACATCCATGCCGGTACCGTAGTGGGCAAGCTGGAAGGTGACCCGCTGATGATCCGTGGCTACTACGACACGCTGCTCGACACGCACACGCCGATGAACCTGGAAAAAGGCTTGTTCTTCGAACAGGATTGGGCTTCGCTGAACAAGGTGATGCCGGTGGCATCGGGCGGTATTCACGCCGGTCAGATGCACCAGTTGCTGACTTATCTGGGCGACGACGTAGTGCTGCAATTTGGCGGCGGTACCATCGGTCATCCGCAAGGTATTCAGGCAGGCGCGGTGGCGAATCGTGTCGCACTCGAATCCATGGTGATGGCGCGTAACGAAGGCCGTGATATCTGGAATGAAGGCCCGCAGATTCTGCAAGA
>DATMXC010000050.1:0-2179 GCA_035561915.1 Gammaproteobacteria bacterium | reverse complement strand
TTGGGCGTCGTACTCTTTGAGGCGCGCATCGAGAGCGGCAATGGCCTGCTCGGCATCGGCGAGGCGTGTGCGCAGATCACCCTGTTGTTGCTGCGCGCCCTCCAGGCCGTGCCGCAATGTCTCGATCCGGCTGCGAAGATTGTTCAGTTCCGCGGACTTGGTTTGCTAATTTGCGGTGTTGTTGTCTTGGCCAGCGCCGACCCATGCGGGCAGCACCAAGGCGTATACAAGCGCGAGAACGCTTATCTTGTATCTTGTATCTTCTACCTTGTATCTGATTCTAATGAACAAGCTCCACCAGGCTATCGCCGCTCATCTCGGAGGGGATGTCCAAGCCCATGAGGTGCAGCATGGTCGGGGCGACATCGGCCAAGGCCCCGCCTTTGGTCATCTTGGCGGGCCGGCCGACATAGATCAACGGTACCGGATTGGTCGTGTGCGCGGTGTGCGCCTGACCGGTACCCTCGCCGATGAGCTGCTCCGCGTTGCCGTGATCGGCGGTGATGAGCAACTCGCCGCTGACCTTTTTTAGGGCCTCGACGATGCGACTGAGGCAGGCGTCTATGGTTTCAATCGCCTTAACGGTGGCGTCAAAGTTGCCGGTGTGTCCGACCATGTCCGGATTGGCGAAGTTGCAGATGATGGTATCGTAGGTGCGGCTCTCGATGGCCTGCACCAGCTGGTCGGTGAGTTGCGCCGCGCTCATCTGCGGCTGCAGGTCGTAGGTAGCGACGTGCGGTGAGGGGATCAGGATGCGATCCTCGCCCACAAACGGCTGCTCCTCGCCGCCGTTAAAAAAGAAGGTCACATGCGCGTATTTTTCGGTCTCGGCGATGCGCAGTTGACGTAAACCCTGTTCCGCGACATAGGCCCCGAAGACATTTTTCAGGCGCTCCGGCGGAAAGGCCACCGGGACGGGGAAGTCCTCGCTGTAATCGGTGAGGGTGACGAAACCGCCGAGCTTGGGCGTGGCCTCGCGCCTGAAACCGGTGAAGTTCGGCTCGATGAAGGCGCGCGTGATCTGGCGCGCGCGGTCGGAACGAAAGTTCATGAAGATCACCACGTCGCCGTCCTCGATGCGCACCGGCTGTTCAGTCGCTCCCGGCATCCTGCCTCCCGCGACACTAGTACTTCCCTGTACGTCGCCCTGCGGAACGATGGCGGTGGCCTTGAGGAACTCGTCGGATTCGCCGCGCGCATAGGCCATCTCGAGGGCCTGCATAGCGGTCTCGGCGCGGAACTCCGCCTTTCCCAGCGTGATGAGGTCGTAGGCCGCTTGAATACGCGGCCAGCGATGATCGCGGTCCATAGCGTAGTAGCGGCCTATGATCGAGGCGAAGCGGCCCTTGCCCAAGGCATTGAACTTATCCTGCATGGCCTTGATGGAAGCTGTCGCGCTCTTTGGCGAGGTATCGCGACCGTCCAAAAAGGCGTGCAGATACACGCGCGCCGCGCCGCGCTGTGCTGCCAATTCGGCCATGGTGTGGATGTGCTCTTCATGACTGTGCACGCCGCCGTCGGACAGCAGCCCCAGCATGTGCACCGCCTTGTTGTTAGCGACGGCCTGATCCACGGCCTTGGTCAAAACCTCGTTGGTGAAGAACGAACCGGTCTTGATCGCGCGGCTGATGCGGCTGAATTCCTGATAGACGATGCGTCCCGCGCCGAGATTGAGATGCCCCACCTCGGAATTGCCCATCTGATCGGCAGGCAGGCCGACATCCGTCCCCGAGGTGCTGATGAGCGTGTGCGGGTAATTTTTCCAAAGGCCGTCCCACACCGGTTTGCGGGCGGCGTGAATGGCGTTGCCTACCGGATTTTCGCTATACCCCCAGCCATCCAGAACGATGAGGACCATGGGGCGATGTGTCAAAGGCATGGATTTCATCCTGTACCTGGGTGAGTACTGGCGGGGCCGGGACAACCGGGGAAACGTAAAGACAATGGCATGAAAGGCGTTATAACTATAAAATAGGCGTTTATAAGTGAATTATACAATCTTACCCGCGTGAAAGGCACTAACTTGTTCGATTTTCTCCCCTATTCGGTATACAACGCATGCAGCAGATAAGCACATTCGTCATCGCCCACTGGGAGCTGTTTCTGGCGTTGGTGATTATCCTCGCCCTGCTGTTCACCAGCGGCCTCAGTCAGAAAATGCTCGGTTTCAAAGAGGTGG
>DATMXC010000049.1:0-4053 GCA_035561915.1 Gammaproteobacteria bacterium | reverse complement strand
GGTGATATCCAGGCCGTGAAACCAGGCATTGAAGAAATCGAGCGTCGGCTGCGGCCACAGGGCAAAGGCCACCGCGCAGAGGGCATACATGATGGCAACGGTCAGCGCCAGGGCGAGACCCGTTACCAAAGGATGGAGCTTATCCATGATCATTCTCCTTTCACAAAGCGGCTATGGAAAAATCAGAAATTAGTTGCTCACATTGCTCAAACGTAAAGCCGGTATCCATGCAGCATCCATGCGCCCAGTCCCGCCAATAGAGCAATAAAGATCACCAGCCCTCCTAGAACCGGAACAAGCCCAATGATGGACAGCGCCAACAAGGCGAGCAGCAGAGACACTATCTGCTTTCCGCGCGTCATCACTATGCCCTGACGCAACTTCACGGCGCTACGCACGCCAATGAAATACGCAGCAGTCAAATAGCCGATTACCAAAGCGAGGGGGTAAAAGAGCAACACCGTCATTCCAAGCGGGATACCAATGACAGTCATCATGAGCAACATGGCGGCAACCGGCAGCGTCACCAGCAAGGCCAATCCCAGGGCCAGACTTTTCCCTGGATCGCTGGCTATCGTCCCTGCGGCATCTTGCGCGAACTTTGGAAACACCAAGATCAATACCGCACCGAGCAGCATCAGTCCCAGCAAACAAACTAACTTGAATATGAGGAATACGACTAAAGCAACACGACCTGCTTGAGCGGCCGGTTTGGACACTTCCAGGGTAAGGCGGGTTGTCCCACCTGCAATCTGCGCGGCGGGATCAATCCTGGCCTCCTCGGCACTCCGATAGATAAGCTTACCCATGATCCTGGCGGCGGGGCCGATCTCAATACTGCGCGCCGTCAAATCTACATCACCCTGCACTTCGCCATTAAGCCGCAGCGTACCCGCAAAGACCTTTAGATACGGGCCGGTATTCCCGGAGATTTCGACTCGGTTACCGGCTAGCGTTGTCCTACCGGCGATCCTTGACTGGCGACTGAGGATAATTTGCCCGCCCGCCATACGGGCATTACCTGCGATCTCGCCCTCCAGCCGCACAGACCCTCCCGCCGCGTAAAGATCATGATCTATCTTGCCCCTCAATGTAATCTGGCATCCAGCCAGTGCCCCATCGCCTTTAACGTGACTCTCTATCAACACCGGACAACCGGCCGCGAAGACATCTCCCTCCACATCGGCCGTAAGCTCAATATTTCTGCCGGCGGCGTAATAGTCGCCTCCCAGCGTCGCTTGCGCGGCGTCGCCCTCATGCCAGTCACCTGCCAAGACGGTGTGCGATAGGAACAACATCAAAATCGCGAGTTGCCAACACAGATGGGATTTTTTCATAACCTGCCTCTGACAAAAGAAACTTCGTTAAAGTGCCTAGCTTACTGTTTCACGGGTGGGGGGCTCACACCTTTGGGGAGGCGCATCGCCGCATCCTCAAAGGTGCCACGCTCGGCGTCCAGGTGACAGGCGCCGCAATTGCCCTTGTTACGCACCCTGGAGTCACGCCATACCTCATCCGAAATTTCGCCGTGCTTTTTGCGCCAATAACCGGTTTCCGTGACGCGCAGCGGTGTAGCGTCGGCAGGAATGGAAAGCTTGATTTTGCGCGCGGGTTCGGTCATCTCCGTGTCTGCGGAATTGTCTTGCAGAAATTTATCAATCTCTGCCACAACGGTTGAATCAAGACCCAAATCTTTGCCAAAGTGCTGACGCTGTTGCTGCATTAGTACGGCCCAGGAACGTGCGGGAAGCAAGGTAGGATGGTAGGCCAGATGACAACTGCCGCATTCCTCGCGCCAAAGTTTATTGTCCGGCAAGGACTTGCCAAGGAAGGGGATATAGGGCTTGGCCTGAGTTGCGGTAAACCTCCCCTGCATGAACCCCACACCGCCCGCGACGACCAGCGCAATCATCAAAACGCCTACAAAGGGGTAGGTGCGTGTAATGCCCTCCTGTGCTTCCCCCTGTTTGCGTCCTGTCACCATCGCCCAAGTGAGATTTTCATGGTGCATCCAACTCTCGGTAAACACACCCACCAAGTGGACGATTACCAGCACCAACATAAAAATGGCGAGTCCGTCATGGACTTCTTTGAATAGCTCGCCGCGTGCGAAACGGAATAAGGTACTGAACACGCCGTGCTCTTCTTCGCCGCCCAACACCAGGACGCCGGTGATGCAGGTGAGCAAACCCGAGACGAGAATCAGATAAACCATCCAGCTTCCCGCCGGATTGTGGCCGAGATAGCGCGGCGGGCGCTTGCGTAGCAAAAGGCCGACATAATCCACGGCCTCCCGAAGACTGTAGCGGAAGGAACTGAAGCGCGCGTAACGGCTGCCTAGCATTCCCCACAAAAGCCGGAAGAACAGCAGTCCGAGGATAAGAAAACCGGCGAACACATGAATGTCGCGCAACGGATCGGGATCGCCGGTGAAGTAGGCGGTGAAAAACGCCACCACGAGCAACCAGTGAAACACGCGCGTTGGAATGTCCCACACCTGCACCTGCATGACTTACTCCTTATGCTTATGCGTTGTTATTTTGGAATCTTGACCCGGTCTTCAGAGAAATCACCCTGCTCCGCCCCCGTGTGACACGCGCTACAATTGGCAGGGCTCTTTACCTTAGGGCGCTTCCATACCTCGGCGCGCAGTTCATCATGTTCACGCTTGAAAAACGCGGTTTCGGTGATGCGCAGCGGCGTGGCTCCCGGCGCGATGGAGCGCGCGATGCCCTGCGCGCGCCTGCTTTGCACATGATCGGCGCTTTGGCCCACCAGGTATTCGGTGATTTCCTTGGCGCTTACGTCATCCAGCCCTGCGTTCACGCCGAAGTGCTTGTCCAAGCCCACCATCAGTTTACGCCACGAGCGTTCCGGTAGCAGCATGGGTGGATAAGCGATGTGGCAGGCGGAGCACTCCGTCTTCCATTTCGCATTGGCAGCCGCCGGCAGCAGCGTACCGTTGCCTTCGTCTTCTGCCAAGGCGGCAGAACTTAAACATACCACCAAGAGCATGATGCAGCGATTTAACATGGCCGTTTCCTCATTTGACGGATAATAAATAAGTTATAAAGTCGCCCTTTTCCTGGGCAGTGCATACGCGCTCCAGCACGTCCTGACAATTGCGCTTGAACCACTTTTCGATTTTTGCGGGGTCCGTGAAACGCTCCGGATTCGCGGTGGGCGCGAGCGGCTTGATTTCCTTGCCTGTAGCCTCATGCTTGCCGGTGTTTTTCGGATTATCGGTGTGACAGGTGGCACAGCTCATTTCCTTGCCGCCCGGCTTGTGTTTGGCGTGATAGAAAGTATCTCCAGCGGTTGCAGAAAACTCCTTGAACGCCGAGTTCTCCTGCTTCGCCTGCACGCTATAGGTTTGTAGCGCCTCTTGCGGCGTACCTGCGTAGGCACTAGCACTCATGCAGAACGTCAGTATCCACATACTCTTGCGCATATCTCCTCCTCCTTAATAGAAACCCCTGTACGCATCTCTACGCAGCTTAGACCATCATGTACGCTTAAGAAACCTCTTGATTAACTCAGAGGTTTCTGCGGTGCAGGGACGCACCGCCATTTTTCAACCATGAAAGTGGTTGTAAAATGAAGAAAAGCAAAAACCACGTTTTTGCTTTTCGTGCTCTGAGAAGTCCGTGACGGACTTATTCAGAGCTTTTTTAAGTCATCGCGTTTTTGTATGAATTCCTCCCGATTGATCTCCCCTCGAGCGTACCTTTCTTCCAGCACACCCAAGGCCCTGTCTTTATCCCCGCGGGATTCTCCACCGGACTGAGGGTTACCCGAAAACAAATACTTGGCCGCTGCCAGCACCAAAAGTATAGGGATCAGCCAGAATAGAAGCATCCACACCCAGCCGATGCCCCAACCCATCCCGAAGTCCATCATCATCTTTCCCTCCTGTGGCCGATGAGATCAGGCTGACCGTTCCGCTCCCAGAGGTATTACTTCTCCTTGGTTGTTTGCCCCTGATGCTCGATCATTTGCTCCATCATGTCCTCCATCATCTCCATGCGCCTTTCCATCCTGTCGTTATCCATC
>DATMXC010000048.1:0-4224 GCA_035561915.1 Gammaproteobacteria bacterium | reverse complement strand
ATCGTTGACTGACCTGCGGACGCGCCTGGAGTCACAGGGGTGGAGCGTGCCCCCTGCATCCGGCCCCGTGACGTTTTTGTTGTGGTTGTCGCCGAGTCTTGAGCTTGCGCAACTCCCGGTCTTGCCGAAGGTGCATGATGGGCGTCATGAGTCCTTGCTGATGATTAAACTGCTCCCCGAGACTATAGAGCCAGTAAACAGGCGGTTGGTGTTACGGTTGTGGAATGCCGATACAGTATTGCGCGAAGGCGGTGTGGGTATATGGGTAGGCAATGTGACGCGCGAGCATCTCAGCTCGCCGCTCCCCTTATTCACCGTCGCTCGCGCCGAGCCGGAGATTAATGGCTTGCTTGATGAGTTACAGGGTGCGCTCGGCGATCTCTCTTGGCAGAAGGTACAGCGCACGCCGCTGAGTACGATTTCTGCGCGCAGGTGGAATGGCGAAGTGCTATTGGTCCGTGGTGGTACAACGCGATCTGCCAGAAAATTTCTGCCTAGAAATCAACCTGGGCGCGTAACTGGAAGATAGCGGGATCATCGCGCGTGTCGCGGCGTTTTGAATAAACGCTGATGTAGTTTGCTGTCAAGCGCATATTGCTGTTCAGATACCAATTTAAACCCAAGGTGATGTTGTCTTCCCTGCCTCCGCGGATGGGACCGTCGTTGAGGTCTATCGTGCTGTAGCGTGCTGCGAGTTCCCAGGCGCCATAGCCTTTTCTGGTCAGATCAAATTTCCGCAACGGCTTGATGCCGCCGAACACGCCCGTTCGGGAATTATAGTTGCGCGATTCTCCCGTAATGAACCAGCTCGCGTAGATATAAGCGCCGCTGAAACTCACATCATCGCGGCTACGGTTCACATCGGTAATAATGTATTCGCCTTGCAATGAGTAAGAGCCGAATTGGGCTGCGGCCTCGAATCCGTAACCTGTGGTGTGATCCACATTGCTAATCGTACCCGTGCGTACTAAATCGTGATCGGCGATGTTGGACTCCGGGCTTGCGCTGTAACGCACAGAGTCAGATTCGGGGTTGCAAAAGGCGGAAGCAAATCCTACATGCAAGATGCGGTTTACATCATGGACAGGCGCATAGGTGAGTCGCACGCTGTAGCCGTGCCCGGAGTCTTTATTGCTGCCGAGCGCGCGATCAAAAATCCCCGCGGCGAATGTCCAGTCGTTACTATGGGTGTTAACTGCTGCCCCGAGATGATAGCCGGGCGCGAAGGTATTGGGCAGCGCACGCTCCATAAAGGTGGTGGCGCCGGAACTTGTGAGTTCCTCCATACTGAAGGGCTCTTGAAAATGGCCTAGTGTGATACGGACGTTGTCGAGACCTTCGTAACGGATAAAAGCATTTTTTATAGGGCTTGATTTGCTTGCGAAGTCGTAATCATAGCGCAGGTTCCAGTCGCGAAAGAGGCTTGCCCCGAACAATACGCGCGCGCGTCGGAACTCGCTCGCATCACTGAATTCCGTGAGGTCGCTATCAAAATACGCAGAGTCGGCCTGTATGCGCCCACCTAATGTGAGTTTGATATTTCCGTCACTGTCGGCGTACTCCAGTCCGTGAGCCAAGGGACTCACGCACAGGATGTATGTAGCCAACGCCGTTAAAGATTTACTAGGTAATGATGACATGAGCTATTTTCTTTATCACTTACTTGAGCAAAATGTAAAATACCTTACTGCAAGAATTTTCGCGCACTTTCCCGACAAAAAATCTCACCAGGCAGTTAAATATCCGGACGTGTGAGCGTAGAAGAAAGCCAAGTTTAATAAGCGCCGCTCATGTTTAGAACAAATAAGTGTTTGAAAAATGTGGATAA
This sequence comes from Gammaproteobacteria bacterium, assembly GCA_035561915.1. Taxonomy (GTDB): domain Bacteria; phylum Pseudomonadota; class Gammaproteobacteria; order SURF-13; family SURF-13; genus JACPZD01. Next base: position 2,396 of record DATMXC010000048.1, on the reverse strand, counting down.
GAAAATTAATTTTTATAAGTTCCAGCAATTACATTAACAATTCATTACGATTCGTTAATAATGGCAATGTAGTCACTACGGTATCATGGTCAAATTGGTTACGACAACATTGAACAGCCGCAGGAGGCTCAGCCTGACTATGATGAATTCTATTCAATCCCATCGGCAACAACTTTCCCCAGACATAGATGTTGAACCACTTGGTCACGAGCGCCTTGCGCGCGCCAAGGCAGCTTACACCACCCGTCATGTAGGCTGGCTAGCCCGGACCCGGCGCGCTAACGATCCTACCCCGGTCAGTCTATTGCGCGGTGATGTGGCGCCTCGCAGCGGTGACTTGGTGTTGGCTCGCGTAGACAAGCTCGGGCAGCATAAGCATTTGGAGTTGATAGATGGACGCCGCTCACGGCTGTTCGTCGGCGACGAGGTTGTGCTGTGCTATGGCAACCGTTACGCCCCCGACCAATTCGAGGCGGAGGTGCCGCACGATCTCGGCCCATGCCAGTTGGTGGCGGCAGGCGGGATTGCGGCGCGGGTGCTCTCTCTGCACAGCACGATGGATGAGGCGACTGCCCTTACTCCGTTGGGCTTACTGTGCGACATCAAGGGCCGGCCGGTGAATCTTGGCGATTGGGCGCTTGAAAGAATGAGAACGGTAGAACACCGTCCGTTGACTATAGCCGTAGTGGGTACCACCATGAATTCCGGCAAGACTACTGCGGCGGCTTATCTGGTCAAGGGCCTAGTGCGCAGTGGCTTGAAAGTGGGCGCAGCCAAGATCACCGGCACCGGCGCAGGCGGCGACGTTTGGTTTATGCGCGATGCGGGGGCTGATCCAGTATTCGATTTTACCGATGCCGGCTTCCCTACCACCTACCGCGCAACGCTGGAACAGACACACGCTATAATCACTACATTGCAAGGCCATTTGACAAAGGCCGGTGCGGAGGTAATTGTGATTGAAGTGGCCGATGGTCTTTATCAAGATGAGACCTCAGCGTTATTAACGTCGCCGCTGTTTGCCAAATCGGTGGACGGATTGATCTTCGCGGCGGGTGATTCAATGGGCGCCGCGGCCGGTGCGGAGTGGCTGCGCCAACGGCAACTGCCGGTCTACACCGTAACCGGTATGTTGACGCGCTCTCCGCTCGCCATGCGCGAAGCGGCTACCGCAACAGATTTGCCTGTGGTAGCCTCTGATACTTTAGCTGACCCCGCCGTCTTGGCCACACTGAAGATATGTATGAAGACTCACTCGGGATATGCCCTGGCGCAGCAGCCCGGCCAACGGGTATGCTAGCCTCTTGAGGAAAGATACCCATGGCACATGAGTCTTGATGTCTGTCCCCTCCGTCCTATCCAGCCCGCGCCGCCGTAAGCTCCTACTGCGCCTGATCTTAAACGGCCTGTCTCAGGCGCTCGCCGCCCTGGGTACGGCCTGGTTGGTAAAGCTTACCTTCGACCAGTTCCTGATGCATGTTGGGTCTAGCCCAGCAATAAAGCTGTGGGTGATTGCGCTGGGTTTGGCGCTGATGGCTGCACTTGCCGCGGTGTTACGCATGTGGGAGCGTACCGATGCCGAACGCCTTGGGCAGCACTATGCCAAAGGAGTGCGCATGCGACTTTACGATCAGCTAAGCGCATTTTCTCCTCAGGCCATGCAGCGGCGCAGTCAGGGCGGAGTCATGTTGCGTTTTGTAGGAGATCTCACTGCAGTGCGTCAGTGGGTGAGCCTGGGCCTTGCACGCCTCACTGTGGGGGCGATCGTTGCATTAGTCGCCTTAAGTGCGCTTGCTGCCGTCAGTGGGATGCTGGCGCTGGGCGCAGGGATCGTTTTCATTTGCGGCGTTCTCATTTCATCGGGACTTGGACCGCGCCTGCAGCTCACCGTCAGCGCTGCACGCCGCAGGCTTTCGCATCTCGCCGCCAACATCAACGAGAAGATCGCTGCGATAGCGGTGGTGCAGATATTCGGTCAATCCCGCCGCGAGCGGCAGCATGTGAAACGTCAGAGCCGGCTGCTGCAAGAGGCGATGGTGGAGCGCGCCAAGGTGGCGGGAAAGATGCGCGCCGTCACTGAGGCCACCGCTGCGTTGGCGACAGCCACTGTGTTGCTGCTCGGTGTGTTCGAAGTTCATGCAGGGCAGGCCAGTCCTGGCACCGTGGTGGCCGCCATGACCATCGTCGGATTATTGGTGCCTTATCTTCGTGACCTCGGCAGGGTGCAGGAGTATTGGTACAGTTATCGCGTGTCCCGGCAGAAAATACAGGAGTTTTTGGAAACACCGTCGCTGGTCAGCGAAGCAACAAATGCTGTCGAATTGCAACTGGGTCAGGGACGTTTGGAACTGGAAGCCGTCGGCATGTCAGGGATACTGCAAGACGTTAGCGCCGTG
>DATMXC010000047.1:0-4624 GCA_035561915.1 Gammaproteobacteria bacterium | reverse complement strand
GTTTTCCTCCGTGCCCTTTGCGGAGAATTGTTTCTTGCTTTATGACCTGCTAGTTTAGCCTATTCCACTGTCTTAATCAGATCGCCGGATTGAGGTTCGCCGTCGGGATAGAGATGGTTGAGGAGCTGCAATTGCTCCAGGGCATGGCTGGGGATACGGCTGCGCTCGGAAAGATTCAGCAGCGGAAGATCGCCGTGCACGCGGATCACTTTGAGGTGCAGCGGCTCGGCCAGGTGACGCTCCTTGTCCGTCAAGGCGCGGAAGCTTTGCGCGGTCTTGATAAATTCACCGTCGTAACGGTAGGGATCATTAGCGTCCTTGTTTACACCCGCGAACACATAGGCCTTGTCACGGAAATACAGCACGGTGAAGCGCGCCAATCGCGACCCCGCCTGGGTGCGGGTCGTGGCGAGAGCGGTGTAACCCTCACCTCCAGGATACTCGAAGCTCTCCCCTTGTTGCAGGCGACCAAGCTTGAGTTTGCTGAGCATGAATTGCCGCGGCGAAAGGTTCGGAATCAAATCCTCCGTCCCCATTTGCAGCACGGCGTCGCCGGCGGGCGGCTGCGCGACCAACTGATTGGGCAGATTCTCCACCCGCCAACCCTCGGGGAAGGTGAGCGCAAAACCCAGTTCACCGTGATAAAACTCATTGCCGCGGCGTACCCCTTCGCGCGCACTGTCGCCGAAGGTCAGTCCGTCCAAGTGTTGGATAAACTCCGCGCGATTGACCGAGCGGGCGTCTGAATTCTCCAGTTCGCCAGCCTGGGCGACCACCTGTTGCAAACGGGTGTCGTTATCGGGGTGGCTGGCGAACAGGCCGTGATACACGCGCGGTTGCCGCCCCTCTTCCTGCGCCAACTGTCTTTCAAAAGTCTCCTGATTCTTGAGCACCGTCAGCACATCAATCACCGCCTGCGGATCATAACCGCTGCGCGCAATAAACTGCGCGCCCAGCCGGTCGGCCTCTAATTCGTGCTCGCGCCCGTATCCGCTCAACACCGCGCCGCCCACTACATTAAAGAGTTGTTGCGCACCCTGATTGCGCAACTGCGGGACAAAGATCGAGCCCAGCAGATAGCCGAGATTGGCCGCGGCCGATGCGGTTTGCTGGCGGGAGATATGGTGCGCGGTGACGTGTCCGATCTCATGACCCAGCACACTGGCAAGCTCCGCCTCGGAGTTGAGATAGGCGAGCAGGCCGCGGGTAATAAAGATGTCGCCGCTCGGCAGGGTAAAGGCATTGACATCAGCAGAATCAAGCACGGTGAAACGGTATTCACGATTCGGCTCATCGCTGTGCTGTGCCACCCGCTCACCCACCTTCTGCACATAGGCTTGGAGTTGGCTGTCGTCGTAGTAGCCGAAGTGCTTGAGGACCTCTTCGGTGTCGTCGGCGCGGGCCATGCCCGCAATGCCGGAAAGGCACACGGCAAACAGGGCTGTCGCCCACCATTTATAGATTAAACTTGGGGAATATCGCATATCACGTTGGACACTGGCCTTATAGAATAGTGCAGTCACTTCAGGCTAACCAGGCAGTCTTTGGAGGGCCACGGGGTGACGCACATGCAGTGTCCAGCCGGACGTCTTAGCCACCACCCTCCCGCGCACCAGCACCAGCCCATGAAGCAAACGACGGGGATCGCTCGCGCCGAAGTACACAAGGTCTCGCCGGTCCACACGCACGCTGACATTACCGGTAAGCGTGAGCCATAGAGACTTGGCGCTCTCTTCCACCTCGAGCACGCGGCCCCTGACGAGACGCACCCCTTCGGTACCGGGCGCGAGATCCGTCGCGTCGGTCACCTGGTATTCGGCCCGCGCCCACAGACCGCTGCGCGCGTCACGGGCGCGCTGCTCCGCCGTGATGTAGCAACTCATGTTCCACACATTGGGAGGTACGATAAACAGCGTTGCCAAGCCGCGTTCCAACAACCAAGCCTCTACGCTGCGGCCGTCTTGCAAAAAGAGATGGGCGAGCGAGCGTTGATAATGATCCCGGGGTTCCGCGTCAAGGCGTAAACCGATGGTTGTCTGATCGGCTAGCAGTTTACGCAGAGCCGCCGCCGCCTCTTCGGCGAGCGGCTCGGCGGGCCGGCCATCGCGGCCGAGTTCAGGGGTGTCTATGCCTATCAACCTAAGTTTGCGTCCGTCACTGAGTATGACGGTGTCGCCGTCATGAACATGCGCGACGCGAATGCGCTCGTTGATCCGGTCAGCGCTACAGCTTGCCGCCTGCGCGAACAGCGGCAGGATAGCGAGCAGGGCGGCGAGACACTGCCCCAGAAGGGATGAACACCTGAGGAGATTAATTATCAATCCATCCCCCGCAGCGTGCTGCGGGCGCTTAGGAATGGGATTTCCAAAGGGGAGAGACGCAGTTCTTCTCTTTGGTCGCCCGTGCGGGTTCCCCCCGCGCGGTGCGAAATCTAACTGGCTTTCAGGCCGTACTTCTGGCGGAACTTGTCCACCCGGCCACCGGTATCCAGGGTTTTGTGCTTGCCGGTGTAAAAAGGATGACAACTGGAGCACACGTCGAGGTGCAGATCTTTCTCGGCCGTAGAATGGGTTTTAAAGGTATTTCCGCAGCTACACGTGACGGTGATCTCGTTATAGGCGGGGTGGATATCCGGCTTCATAATGAACCTCTTGACTTGCAAACCGCTTATTTTACCGGACTGTAGGGGTTGCCCGCAAGCAAGGGGAGGATTAATGTCCGCCTGTTGACGGGCCGCGAAATTGCAGCACCGTGGCCTTGCGGCGCGGATCCGCCTTCGGCTTGGTATGGCGTAGGGTCTGCAGGGCCTCATGCAAGCCGCCTTCGCCCATCACCGAATCCCACATCATGCTGGACAAACGGATACATGCCGCCAATGGGGTGGGCGCCCGTTCCCGCACCTGGTCTATGCGCCACTGCAAGCGGCGCAGCCGGAGTTGCCGCTCTTTAATAGAGCACTCGATCACCTTGTCCACCAAGTCGGAGCGCTGCTTTTCAAAGGCATGCGGGTCGGTATTGGCCAACTCTGACCAAGCGTCGAAATCAATGTTCCAATCGAATGCGGATTGCATAGAGTGCACGCTTATGTAGATGTACTATAATGCATACGATACTAGAAGAAGAAGCGCGTAGCCATTGTACTTTTGTCCAATATTTGCGGAGGACACCCCCTGGCACGATTGCTGCACGTAAACCGCATATATATTTATCCCTTAGGAATTCCTATGGCCGTAAAACCCCCTATCCGATCATTCAAGTACGACACGCTGGACATGGACGTCGAGTCCATAAAGCGTTCGCTCGCCAACCGGCTGGAATACTCCGCCGGCAAGGACCTCTACACCGCGACCCAGCGTGACTGGTTCAACGTGCTGGCCTATGCAGTGCGCGACCGCCTCATCGAACGCTGGATGGCGACCATGCGCACCTACTATGGCAAGGATGCCAAGCGCGTCTACTACCTGTCTCTGGAATTTCTCACCGGCCGCATGCTGGTCAACAGCCTGCTCAACCTGGGGATACTCGAAGAGTGCGAACAGGCCCTGCATGATATCGGCCTTGACCTGCATGAGATCATGGATCTCGAACCCGAGCCCGCGCTCGGCAACGGCGGCCTCGGCCGTCTCGCTGCCTGCTTTCTCGATTCCATGGCGACGCTGGGTTTGCCGGGTTACGGCTACGGCATCCGTTATGAATACGGCATGTTTACCCAGCGCATCGAGAACGGTCAGCAGGTGGAACACCCGGACAACTGGCTGCGTTACGGCAATCCCTGGGAATTCGCCCGGCCGGAGATTCTCTATCCCGTCAATTTTTACGGCCGCGTGATCGAATACGCCGACGATCGCGGCCGCCTGCACCATCACTGGGTAGATGCCGAAGAGGTGCTGGCGATGGCTTACGACATGCCGGTGCCGGGCTATGGTGTCAACACCGTGAATAATCTACGTCTGTGGGCCAGTAAGGCCTCGCGTGACTTCGACCTCAAGTATTTCAACGACGGCAATTACATCAAGGCGGTCGAGGACAAAAACGCCTCGGAGATGCTCTCCAAGGTCCTCTACCCCGACGACACCACCTCGATGGGCCGCGAGCTGCGCCTCAAGCAGGAATACTTTTTCGTATCCGCGGCGCTGCAGGACATCGTATCGCGCTTCCACAAGACTCACGATACTATTGAAGATTTATCGGACCATGTAGCTATTCAGCTCAACGACACGCACCCTGCCATCGCCATTCCCGAATTGATGCGGCTGTTGATAGACAAGCACCACCTGGAGTGGAAACCCGCCTGGGACATCACGCAGCGCGTTTTCTCTTACACCAACCATACGCTGCTGCCGGAGGCGATGGAAACTTGGCCAGTGCGCTTGATCGGGGCGGTGCTGCCGCGCCACCTGCAAATCATTTACGAGATCAACCAGCGCTTCATGAAGGACGTCGTACATCAATATCCCGGCGACTTCGACCTCATGCGGCGCATGTCCATCATTGATGAAGACAACGGCAGGCGCGTGCGCATGGCGCATCTCGCCATCGTCGGCAGCCACAAGGTCAACGGCGTGGCGGCCTTGCACACGCATCTGCTCAAGACCACGACCTTCGCCGATTTCGAGCGCTTTTT
>DATMXC010000046.1:0-8321 GCA_035561915.1 Gammaproteobacteria bacterium | reverse complement strand
ACTGGTGCGTAGCCTCGGTTGCAAATCCGGCCTGGTGTTCAACCCCGCTACACCGCTCGATCATCTGAAGTACGTAATGGACAAAGTAGACATGATCCTGCTCATGTCGGTCAACCCCGGCTTCGGAGGCCAGAGCTTTATCCCTGCAACCCTGCCCAAGCTGCGCGAGGCGCGCCGGCTGATTGACGAGTCCGGCTACCCTATCCGCCTGGAAATAGACGGCGGCGTAAAGACCGACAACATCCGCGAGATCGCTGAGGCCGGCGCTGACACCTTCGTCGCGGGTTCGGCGATCTTCTCCACCAAGGATTACCAGGCCACCATCGCGCAGATGCGTGCTGAATTAAAGAAGGTAGCAAGTAGCAAATAGCCAGTTACAAGGCCAGGCCGTTACTTTCTTGCTACTTGTCACTTGCAACTTGCTATTGCCTTCATCTCATGAAGCTGAATAAACCAGAAATGATATTGATAGACCTGGACGGCACGCTGGTGGACAGTGTGCCTGATCTCACCTATTGCGTGGACAAAACGATGGAAGCGCTGGGCATGCCGCCGCGCGGCGAAGCGCGCGTCCGCCTATGGGTGGGCAATGGCGTAGTCCGCCTGGTGCACCGCGCGCTCACCGACGAGATGGACGGCCAGGCCGATCCCGAACTGTTTAGGCGAGCCCTGGCCCTCTTTAAGGACTTGTACGCCGGGCACACCTGCGTGGACAGCCACCTCTACACCGGCGTGCGGGAGGGGCTGGCGCTGCTCAAGGCGGCCGGCTATAAACTCGGCTGCGTCACCAACAAACCGGCGCAATTCACCGAACCGTTACTGGAAAAAATGGGCATCCGGGACAATTTTTCCATCGTCATCAGCGGCGACACCCTGCCCCAGCAAAAGCCGCACCCGGAACCCTTGCTGCACGCTGCGCGGTTTTTCGACGTGGCGCCGGAGCAGGCGCTGATGGTGGGCGACTCGGAAAGCGATGTGAAGGCCGCGCGCGCCGCCGGATTCAAGATCGTCTGCATGAGTTACGGCTATAATCACGGCCGGGACATCCGCGCCGCCCAGCCTGACGCAGTGATAGATTCTTTGGTAGAATTACCGCCTCTCTTCAACGCAAACCGGGCCGTTGCTTAACAGATGATGAAACAGGGCAGATCAGCAATACGATGGCGGATTTAAGCTCACGCTTGAATCTGACTGTATTGCTACGCCCGTTTAACCGTTATCTCGACAAGCAACGACCATGACACCGCAACTATTCGACGCCCTGGCGCGCCAGGGTTATAACCGCATTCCGCTGGTACGCGAGGTCTGTGCCGATCTCGACACGCCGCTCAGCGCCTATCTCAAGCTCGCCGACGCGCCCTATTCATATTTATTCGAATCGGTGCAGGGCGGCGAAAAGTGGGGGCGCTACTCCATCATCGGACTCCCCTGCCGCACCATCGTGCGCGTCTTCGGTCACGACATCAGCGTGGAAAAAGACGGTGCGATTACCGAGCAGGTGAAAGACAGCGATCCGCTGACCTGGATCGAGCAATTTCAGGCGCGCTACAAAATCGCGCCCGCGGCGGGACTGCCGCGCTTCACCGGTGGGCTGGTCGGTTACTTCGGTTACGATACGGTGCGCTACATCGAGCCGCGCCTGGCCAAGTGCACTAAACCCGACGAGCTAGCCACGCCGGATATCCTGCTCATGGTATCGGACGAAGTGGTCGTGTTCGATAATTTGAGCGGCAAGCTGTATCTGGTGATTCACGTCAACCCGGCGATAGAGAATGCCTGGAACAAGGCACACGCGCGGCTCGATGAATTGTGTGAGCAGTTGCAGCGCGCCACGCCGCGGCCGTCGGACAGCTCCGCCACGCCGGTGCGCGAGACAGATTTCGTCTCCGGCTTCACCCAGGCGGGCTTTGAAGAAGCGGTCGGGCACGCCAAACACTACATCGTGGAAGGCGACATCATGCAGGTGGTGTTGTCGCAGCGCCTGTCTGCGCCATATCAGGGCAGTGCATTGAATTTCTATCGCGCGCTGCGCACCTTAAATCCTTCGCCTTATATGTTTTATCTTAATCTCAGCGATTTTCATGTGGTCGGCTCCTCGCCGGAGATCTTGACGCGCCTGGAAGACGGCGTGATTACCGTGCGCCCCATCGCCGGTACGCGCAGGCGCGGCGCCACCGAAACGGAAGATCGCGCTCTGGAAGCCGAGCTGCTCGCCGATCCGAAAGAGCGCGCCGAACATTTGATGTTGATAGACTTGGGGCGCAACGACGTGGGGCGTGTCGCTGAGACCGGCAGCGTGAAGCTCACGGAGAAAATGGTGGTGGAGCGCTATTCACACGTAATGCACATCGTGTCCAACGTTACGGGGCGTTTGCAAAAAGGCATGACAGCGTTGGATGCCCTGCGCGCCACCTTTCCCGCGGGCACGGTGAGCGGGGCGGCCAAAATCCGTGCCATGGAAATCATAGACGAACTGGAACCGGTGAAGCGCGGTGTCTATTCCGGCGCGGTGGGATATCTCGGCTGGAACGGCAACATGGACACCGCGATTGCGATCCGCACCGCCGTCCTCAAAGACGGTATGCTGCACGTGCAGGCGGGCGCGGGCATCGTCGCGGATTCGGTGCCGCGCACGGAATGGGAGGAGACCATGAACAAGGCGCGCGCACTGGTGAGCGCGGCCGTGACGGCCTCCAGAGGCCTCGATGTCACGTTGGAGGTAACACCATGCTCCTGATGATAGACAACTACGACTCCTTCACCTACAACCTGGTGCAGTACCTGGGTGAGCTGGGCGCGGACGTGCGCGTATTTCGCAACGATCAGATCACACTCGCCGAAATCAAAAAACTTGCGCCCGCGCACATCGTCATCTCTCCGGGGCCGTGTACGCCGAACGAGGCGGGCGTGTCGGTGGATACGATAAAAGAGTTCGCTGGAACAATACCGCTACTCGGCGTGTGCCTCGGCCACCAGAGCATCGGTCAGGCGTTCGGTGGCAAGATCGTGCACGCGCGTGAACTGATGCACGGCAAGACCTCGATGATTTACCACACGGGCAAAGGTGTGTTCAAAGGCTTACCGAGCCCGTTCGAGGCGACACGCTATCACTCGCTGGTGATTGAAAAAGAAACGCTGCCGGACTGTCTGGAAGTCACCGCATGGACGCAAGACGCACAAGGCAATATGGACGAGATCATGGGTGTGCGTCACAAGACGCTCAATATTGAAGGCGTACAGTTTCATCCGGAGTCCATACTGACCCAATGTGGACACGATTTATTGGCGAACTTCCTAAGGATTTCACGCCAAGACGCCAAGACGCCAAGAGCTACATAATGGGAACATACTCGATAAACGGCTATTGCGCCTTAGCGCCTTTGCGTGAGCCCGCCTAAATGGACATCCAATCCGCCATCCGCGCCGTAGTCGAGCGGCATGATTTATCCGAGGACGAGATGACCACCGTCATGGAAACCATCATGAGCGGGGCGGCCACGCCCGCGCAGATCGGTGGTTTCTTGATCGGCCTGCGCATGAAGGGTGAGACCATCGAGGAGATCGCCGCCGCCGCGCGCGTGATGCGCGAACTGTGCACAAAAGTTGAGACGCGTGTGGGTCACCTGGTGGACACCTGCGGCACGGGCGGCGACGGCGCGCACACCTTCAACATCTCCACCGCGAGCGCGCTGGTCGCCGCTGCGGCGGGCGCCAAGGTCGCCAAGCACGGCAACCGTTCGGTGTCCAGTAAATCGGGCAGCGCCGACGTGCTGGAAGCGGCGGGCGTGAATCTCGATTTGACGCCCGAGCAGGTTGCCGCGTGCATAGAGAAGATCGGTGTGGGGTTCTTGTTCGCGCCCAGACATCACGGCGCGATGAAGCACGCCATTGCGCCGCGGCGCGAGATGGGTGTGCGCACCATTTTTAATTTACTGGGGCCCCTCACCAATCCCGCCGGTGCGCGCAATCAAGTGGTGGGCGTGTGGGGCAAAGAGTGGGTGGCACCCTTGGCCGAAGTGCTCGCGCGCCTGGGCAGCCATCATGTAATGGTGGTGAACGCCGAGGACGGCATGGATGAGATCAGCATCGCCTCGCCCACGCACATCGCCGAACTCAAAGACGGGGCGATCAGCCGCTATGTCATTACACCGGAGGAGTTCGGCATCCTACGTGCCGATGTGGCGAGCCTGGTGGTGACGAGCCCGAAGCAAAGCTTGAGCTTACTATGCGCGGTGTTGGACGACACGCCGGGCCCGGCCGCCGACATCGTAGCGTTGAACGCCGGCGCGGCCATTTACGTGGCGGGCATCGAGCCTACTCTGGAGCAGGGCGTGCGTAAGGCGCAGACGGTTATTGCCAGCGGCGCGGCGCGGGACAAACTAGCAGCCTTAATTGAGTTCACCAACAGAACCCACTGAATATTGTGAATAACGCCCCCGACATCCTGCAACAAATCCTCAAGCGCAAGGCCGAAGAGGTGACCGAACGCAGCGCTGTGTTACCATTGCGCGTCTTGAGCCAGCGCGCCGCGGAAGCTCCAGCGCCGCGTGGTTTTGTGGCCGCCATCGAAGCAAAAATCCAACGCGGCGAGGCGGCGGTGATCGCCGAGATCAAAAAGGCCTCGCCAAGCAAAGGCGTGATGCGCGCCGACTTCCGCCCCGCCGAGATCGCGCAATCGTATGAACGCGCGGGCGCGGCGTGCCTCTCGGTGCTCACCGACCGTGATTTTTTTCAAGGTGACGACAGTTATTTGCAAGAGGCGTGCGCGGCTACCACGCTTCCCGTTCTGCGCAAGGACTTCACGATAGATGCTTACCAGATATACGAGGCGCGCGCCTTGGGCGCGGACTGCATCCTGGTCATCGTCGCCGCCTTGGGTGACGCGCAGCTACATGATCTCACCGGTCTTGCTCTACACCTCGGCATGGACGTGCTGGTTGAAGTACATAACTCAGAGGAGCTGGAGCGCGCCCTGACACTCAACACCCGGCTCATTGGCATCAACAACCGTAACCTGCGCACCTTTGAAACCACGCTCTCCACCACTCTCGACCTGCTCGATAAAGTTCCCGGCAGCCGCACCGTAGTCACCGAGAGCGGAATTCATACTCCGAAGGACGTCGCGCTGATGCGCAAGCATGGCGTACATGCCTTTCTGGTGGGTGAGGCGTTTATGGTGGCGCCCGATCCGGGCGCGGCGCTGGCCAATTTATTCAAACCAGTTGTGCCACGCTGAAAACACGGCATAATACTTTCATGAAAGCGCGCGTGAAGTGGGTGGAAAACAGCTTATTTGTCGCACAAAGCGGCAGTGGTCACTCCGTTGTGCTGGACGGCCCGCCGGAGTCGGGTGGACAGAACCTCGGCGTGCGCCCGATGGAGATGGTGCTGCTGGGCTTGGGCGGCTGCACCGCCTTCGACGTGGTGGATATCTTGCGCAAGAAACGCGAGGACATCAGCGACTGCGTCGTGGACATCACCGCCGAACGCGCCGAAACCGTACCCAAGATCTTCACCAAGATCCACCTGCACTATATTGTGAGCGGCAAGGACGTTAAGGAAGAATCGGTCAAACGCGCGGTGGAGCTGTCCGCCGAGAAATATTGCTCGGTCTCCATGATGCTGAACAAAACCGCGGAACTGACGCATGATTATGAAATCGTTCAGGCGGACTAAAGACCGGTGACCGCAGCGCGACCTCAACCTCTCGCCGGCCTCCGCCACCTCGCCCTTAAGGTGCATGACCTGGCGGCCTGCGAACGCTTTTACGTTGACCTGCTTGGTATGCAGGTAGACTGGCGGCCGGATGCCAGCAATCTCTATCTCACCTCCGGCCACGACAACCTGGCCTTACACCATAATCCCGCTGCGTTTGACCCGCCGGCCCATCAACGCCTCGACCACCTGGGGTTCATCGTCAACGCCTCGCAGCAGGTGGACGTCTGGCACGATTTCCTGCGCGCCCATCAGGTGATTATCACGGCCGCGCCGCGCGGCCACCGCGACGGTTCGCGCAGCTTTTACTGCCAGGACCCGGATGGCAACACCCTGCAATTCATTTTTCATCCCCGCCTGTCTAAAAAATAACGGATCTCTACGCCCATGACTTATAGAATGACCACGAGGTGTCCGGCATGGTGAAGCCGCTCAAGAAACTCAAGCTGCACGGTTTTAACAACCTGACCAAGACGCTGAGCTTCAATATATACGATATTTGCTACGCCAAGACCGCCAAGCAGCGCGGCGAGTACATCGAATATATTGACGAGGTGTATAACGCCGAACGCCTTACCAGCATCCTCACCGAGGTATGCAGCATCATCGGCGCCAACATCCTCAACATCGCTCACCAGGACTACGACCCGCAAGGCGCCAGTGTGACCATGTTGATCTCTGAGGAGCACATACCAAAGGCCGCACTACACAGCATGGAGGAAGCCCCCGGCCCGCTGCCCGAGGCGGTGGTCGCCCATTTGGACAAGAGCCACGTGACCGTGCACACCTATCCCGAGAGCCACCCCGACAATGGCATCAGCACCTTTCGCGCCGACATTGACGTGTCCACCTGCGGACGCATCTCACCGCTGCGCGCGTTGAATTATCTGGTACACAGCTTCGACTCCGACATCGTCATCATGGATTACCGGGTGCGCGGCTATACCCGCGATGTCTCCGGTAAAAAACACTTTATTGACCACAAGATCAACTCTATCCAAAACTTCATCGCCAAGGTGACGCGTGACCGCTACCAGATGATTGACGTCAATGTTTATCAGGAGAACATCTTCCACACCAAGATGCTGCTCAAGGAGTTCGACCTTAACAACTACCTGTTCGGTACGGTCAAAGAAGGTCTCGAACAAGAGGAACGCAAGCTCATCAAGCAGGGCTTAAAGCACGAAATGGCGGAGATTTTTTATGGGCGCAACATACCCAGGATGGGTAAGCTGAAAAAGAGCGGGGTGGTGAAACTGAAGAAAAAGAAAAAACCCACGAAGGCCGCAGCGAGGGTCAAACCTCGTTCATAAGGCGTCCTATAGCCAATAAGCGCTGCGGGTCATTACTATGGATGTCAGCGTCATCGCCTTCTTTACCATTTCCGGCAACTCCGCCGCACCGGCCTCGATAGCCACTGTCGCATGTTGCGCCTCGTCCTTACGCATCTGTTCCAGGATGGCGCGGCTTTGCTCATCCTCGGCGGGCAGGCGCGTCAAGTGATCCTCCAGATGTTTGACCACCTGGTGCTCGGTCTCCGCAACAAAACCCAGGCTCCATTTATCGCCCACCAACCCCGCCAGCGCGCCGATGGCGAATGAGCCTGCATACCAAAGCGGGTTGAGCAGACTGGTGCGGCTGCCTAACTCTTCCAAGCGCTGCTCACACCAGGCCAGATGATCAGTTTCCTCCTCTGCCGCGCGCTCCATGTGGCTGCGCAGCGCCTCGGTACGGGCGGTGACGGCATGGCCGCGATACAGCGCCTGCGCCGCCACCTCGCCGGCATGATTGACGCGCATCAACCGCGCCGCCGCATCTCTCTGAGACGCGCTCAGAGCAGTAACGTCATCCTGGGTTTTCGGTGCAGGCCGTTTGCACTGGGCCGGTGTGCATACCGTGCGTATGGCCTGATCCAGACCGATAAGCAAATTATCCAACGCCGAGAGGTTGCGGGTTTCCATAGCGTTACACTCTACAAGAACAGGGGGCAAGGACATAAGCAGGGCTGCCCGCTTACCTAATAAACTTCTTAATCTCCGCCAGGATGGTGTTTCCTTAGTGCCCCGGCGCGTGCACCGCGCCGAGTTGTTTCATCAAGCCCAGCGCGTCGCCAATCACCCAGCCAGTGGCGATCTTGCCGCCCTTGAGGCGGAAGATGGCGATGCCTGAATAGGTGACGTGCTTGCCGGTGGGGGCGAGACCGTACAGTTCGCCCTGATGGCTGCCGCTGTAACTCATGCGCGCAACCACCTGGTCGCCCTCGGCGATCAGCTCCTCGATGGCGTTGTGAAAATCGGGAAAGGCCACCCGCACCATCGCCATATATTCCTTGAAGCTCTTGATGCCCTGCATGTTGAGGCCAAGCGAGCCGCGGAAGGCAATATCGGCGGCGATCAAGTCATCGGCGAGGGTCATATCCCACTTATTCCAGAGCGCCTCGTAGTAACGCCGGACAATGGCTTTATTATCTTCTGTGGTCATACTTACAGTATTAAATAGCCGCCGATAACTATCAAGCCTTTTCAGCTTGCAAGCCGCCGCCGGTTATTTGATACTGGTTCTATGAGCGAACCCTATTACCGTCACCACCTGTTTTTCTGCACCAA
>DATMXC010000045.1:0-14523 GCA_035561915.1 Gammaproteobacteria bacterium | reverse complement strand
CTTCAAGCAGATCCTCGACGCCGTCGAGATAGACTGGGAAGAACATCTCGCAGGACTTGTAGGCGATCTGCTGGCCCACAAACTCGGCAACGCCGCGCGTGCCGCGCAGGGCTGGGCCCGGCAAGCCGCCGCCACGCTCGGCCAGGATTTCGCCGAGTATCAACAAGAGGAAGCGCACAACTTGGCGCGCCCGGACGCTGTGCAGAACTTTATCGGCGCGGTGGATAGCTTGCGCGATGATGTCGAACGCATGGAGCAGCGAGTGGGGCGCCTGCGGCGCCGCCTGGAATCCTCGACGGATAAACAAACGTGATACGCCCTGGCCAGTTCTTCCGCCTGTTTTATATCAATCGTATCTTGCTGCGGCATGGTCTGGACGAAATCATTCTTGCTACACACCTGTTTCGCCCGCTGCGTTTTTTGCTTTATTTTGCACCGTGGTACTGGCTTCGTGGCGCACTGCCGCCGCGCGCGGTGCGTATTCGTCGCGCCCTCGAAGACCTCGGGCCGGTGTTCGTCAAGTTCGGGCAAATGCTCTCCACCCGCCCCGATTTATTGCCGGAAGACATCGCCAAGGAACTCGCGCTGCTTCAGGATCAGGTGCCGCCCTTCCCCGGCGATCAGGCGCGAGCCATCATCGAGCAGGCCTACGGGAAGCCCTTGAACGAAGTGTTTCAGGAGTTTCAGGAAACACCGTTTGCCTCCGCCTCCATTGCACAAGTTCATCTCGCGCGCCTGTTCGGCGGGCGCGAGGTCGTCGTCAAGGTGATGCGTCCGCAGATCGAAAAAGTGATCCGCCGCGATGTGAGCCTGCTCTATGCCCTCGCCGACATGGCCGAGCGTTACTGGTCGCAGGGAAAACGTCTGCGGCCGCGCGCAATAGTCGCGGAGTACGAAAAGACCATACTCGATGAACTCGACCTGCTGCGCGAGGCGGGCAACGCCAGCCAGTTACGCCGCAACTGGTTGGATTCCACGCTGCTCTACGTGCCGGAAATCGAATGGCCGTTGGCGCGCCGAGATGTCATGGTCATGGAACGGATTTACGGCATCCCTGTCAGCGATGTCGCCGGACTACGCGCGGCGGGCATCAATCTCAAGGAACTGTCCGAACACGGCGTGGAAATATTTTTTACCCAGGTCTTCCGCCACAGCTTCTTTCACGCCGACATGCACCCCGGCAACATCTTCGTCTCGCCCAAGGGGCAATACGTCGCGGTGGACTTCGGCATCATGGGCACGCTCAGCCCTGCGGATCAACGTTACCTCGCGGAAAACTTTCTGGCCTTTTTCAACAGGGACTATCGCCGCGTCGCGCAGTTGCACGTAGACGCCGGTTGGGTGCCGTCAACGACGCGAGTGGATGAGTTTGAATCCGCCATGCGCACCGTATGCGAACCGATTTTTGAGCGCCCGTTGAAAGATATCTCCTTCGGGCAGTTATTGCTGCGTCTGTTTCAAACGGCGCGCCGCTTCAACATGGAGGTGCAGCCGCAACTGGTGCTGCTCCAAAAAACCTTGCTCAACATCGAAGGGTTGGGCCGGCAACTGTATCCCGAGCTGGACCTGTGGGTTACCTCGAAGCCGATTTTGGAACGCTGGATGAGCGAGCAGGTCGGAACACGCGCCTTATTGCGCGCCGTACGCGAGAACGCCCCGCAGTGGGCGGAAAAGATGCCCGATATTCCTCTGCTGGTGCATGAAGTCCTGGAACAGGCGCGCGACGGCAAACTGCAAATCGAATGGAAATCGAAGGAACTTAATGAGATCCGCCGTGAGATACGGCAGGCCATGGTCCGCGGCTATACCGCCACGATAGGCGCGGCCTTTATTATCAGCGCCGCAGTGATCAAAGGCTTGGACGGCTATGCCCCGATGATGATCGGCAATGCGCCTGTGCTCACCTGGCTGCTCGGCGGCATCGGCGCCTTGCTCCTCATCCGTTCCTGGCCAGGCGGGCGGGAATAAGAATCTCACTGGGCAACTCCGCCTGCAACTCTTTCGGCCGGTTGAAAGCGACCCGCTTGATTTCATTGCCTTCCGCGTTGCGGTAAACCAGTTCATCCGTTTCCAGGTTGTATTCGGGGTGACGGGGATCATTCCACTGGTCAAGAAAGTACATGTAGAAGGGGGCAAAGAAGCCGCGGGTAGGGTAGTCCCGTTGTAGGGCGAATACGTATTCCGGCTGATTCTTGACCTCATAGCCATCATGGCAATACTGCACCCACACATACTCACCCGTCACCACCAGCTTCCAGAACGGAGGGTCGTCATAGAGCTTGAGAGTGATCTTCTTGCCTGCAGCGCTCAGCTTCTTCAGGTAGGCAATACTGGTTTCGGTTTCCCTGCGGTATGTTTCCAGCAGCAATTCCGGGTCGTTTAGCGAGCTGACGCGCTTAACGGCTCCCTCGCCGTTCGGATTCATCAGCATCACCCTGATTTCGTAGCTATGCTCCAAGGGTTGCTGAAGCATGCAATTTTCCGAGCTGAACGTATCATAGCCGGTGATGGAAAAAATCGAGACATCCCGCGCGCAAAGAAATTTCTTGCGCAATGCGCGCTCGCCCCGACGGGAAAACCAGCCGGTTTTTTCGCGCGCATACACCAGCGAGGCGATCTTGTTCATGCGCAAGCTGCGCCGGCCGTCCAAAGCAATTATGGAAATGTTAAACAGCATGACCAGGACGGCGGCAAAGCTGATCTCCGTGATGACCAACAAATGGGAATCGTATTCCACTTTCGGCCACCAATAGTAAAGAATGTATTTGGCCGCCACTGGCAAGTAAAAAGCCATACCAATGGCCAGCAGCGTGATGACGATATGCGCCACGATATGCCGGAAGCTGCTGGAGAGACTGCGAAAGTGAATGTTGTAATGCATCGTATACCTCCTTAGGCATGGGGGTGGACATGAGGTGACGGCGGGATGTGTACTAACAGGGATAACAGGAAACAGCCAGAGGAGTTGTCCGGCCGTCACGAAGCATTTAACTGTATAACGAAGGCGACATTATACCGCAGATTCAACTTTCAGAAGTGCAACTTTTTAATTGATTTTAAAACGTGAGCTGTGTGTAGCCTAGATGTAACGCAGCGGAATCCAGGAATAAAAAGCTTGATTGACCAACCCGCCCCCAGGGGGATACCGTTTTGCTTCATCCCGGCAGCATGCCGGGATGAAGCCGTTTAGAATGAACGCTTAAGGCTCGCGGCGATTCACTCTTGGAAGGCTACGATTTTTTTGCCCCTACCACAACCAGTACGATTCCTCCTACCAGCGCCAATGCCCCTAATACAGGTGGGAGGGGTATCGTCTTCTCGGTTTTGGCAGTGGCCTCGATGGGACCAATGTCAATGACCTTCTCTTGGGTTGTGTAGGTAATTCCCTGGTAGGCGAGAGCAACAACCCCAAGTACGATAAGAACAATACCGATCATCGTTGCTGATTTCATAGCACAGTCTCCTTGTTTCAATTTTGGCGTCAGATTTTATATCGGCCTGCGACCCTGGATGATTCGAATCAGTATCACAATGATGGCGATCACCAAGAGGATATGGATAAATCCGCCGATGGTGTAGGAGGTTACCAGCCCTAATGCCCATAGAATCAACAGAATTACAGCAATAGTCCACAAGATATCCATGTTCAACTCCTTTATTTAACAAGGTCAATTGCCAAGTTGGTGTCAATCTACCCCATTTATTAAGCGACATTTTCAAGACGAATGCAAATAATTGTGTGCCTTGTCAGGGGGCGTAATAGCGGGGCTGATGCTTAGAGGCTTCTAGATTTGCACCCCATTGGGAATGCCGACTACCCAGCAGGCTCCAGAGTTTCCTGTGGAGAGACGGCTTGGCACAAGACAGGATGTGTAAGTCGAGCTAGCAGGCTGTTGAAAAACAGCCTGCGTGCGGCGCACGGATGCGCCGCCATTTTTCAAGCACACACACCGTGCTTGAAAAATGGAGCTAAGCAAAAATCGCACTTTTTGCTTTGCGAGTTGAAAAAGCCCATGGACGGGCTTTTTCAACAATCTGCTAGGGGTGCTCCTTGCCGACTGCGGTCAAAATACCCTGCAACAGCGCTACCGGAGTGGGTGGGCAACCCGGTACGGCAACATCCACCGGAATCACGGCACTCACCGCACCACAACTCGCATAACTCACACCGAAGATACCGCCGGTGCAACCGCAATCACCCACCGCAACCACCCACTTGGGATCAGGCACGGCATCATAGGTGCGTTGCAGCGCGATCTGCATGTGCCGGGAAACAGGCCCGGTAACGAGCAGCAGATCGGCATGACGCGGGCTTGCGACGAAGTGTATACCCAAACCCTCGATGTTGTAGTAGGGATTGCTCAGAGCGTGAATCTCCAATTCGCAGCCGTTGCATGACCCGGCATCCACGTGACGTATCGCAAGCGCCCGGCCGAAACAGGCGAGTATGTCCTCGTGTAGACGTTGCACTTGCTGGCGCAGGGCGTCGTCCATAGCGGGCGGTGCTTCGGTCTTGATGCCGGTGCATACGATTTGTTTGAGGGTTTTATACATGGCTATAAATCATGTCCGCTGTAGCTCAAGTTAAACGATTTATTGATGAGCGGAAAATCGGGCACAATGTTGCCGATCACTGCATACTCCAGCGCCGGCCAGTTTTGCCAGGAAGGATCGTGCGCATGCACGCGGCGCAGGCGGTTATCTTTATCTGTGGTGAGTGCGATGAGAATTTCGCCGCGCCAGCCCTCCACCCAGCCCACGCCGAACGCGCTATCCGGAACGGCGAGCATATCTGTCAGGATAGGACCTTCCGGTAATTGCTCCAGCAGCATGCGGCACAGACGCAGTGACTCGAAGATTTCCTCGAAGCGCACCGTGACACGCGCTGCGACGTCACCGTTGCGGTGCGTTGCCATGCGCACCTCGAGTTGGTCATAGGGCGCGCAAGGAAATTGCGCACGCAAATCCCAGGCCTGCCCGCTTGCGCGCCCCGCAAAACCAGTGAGGGCCAGTCGTGCCGCCAACTCCGGTGTGACACGCCCGGTGGTCAGGAAGCGGTCCTGCATGCCCGCGTGATCATCGTAGATATTTTTGAGCACGGTCACTTCATCCTGCAACTGCTGGATTTCGTCTGTCAGCCGTGTTTTTGTGCTGGCGTCCAGGTCATGTGCGACGCCGCCCGGCATGACAACATCCATCAGGTAGCGGTGGCCGAATAGCGCGCCATTGGCGCGCAGCACATCTTCCTTGAGGCGCGAGAACTGCGCGAGGCCGAAGGCGAATCCTGCATCGTTGCCCAGGGCGCCGAGATCACCCAGGTGATTCATGATGCGCTCGCGCTCCAGGAGCAGGACGCGCAGCCACAGCGCGCGCGCAGGCGGAGTAACCTGACACACGCCCTCCAGCGCCATCGCGTAGGCCCAGGCGTAGGCGACGGTGCTGTCGCCGCTGATGCGCCCGGCCAGTTTGGCGGCCTCGCCCCGCGTCACATTCTCAAAAAGTTTTTCGATGCCCTTGTGCGTGTATCCGAGGCGCTCTTCCAGCCGCAGAATCTTTTCTCCGACTATTTGAAAACGAAAATGTCCCGGCTCGATGATGCCGGCGTGAACAGGCCCGACCGGGATTTCGTGCACACCCTCCCCCATCACCGTGATGAAGGGATAGTTATCGTCTTCTAACGCAAAGTGACCGGCGGGTGCAAAATCCCTGCGTAGCGGATACTGATTGCCGGCCCAGGTCCCATGCCGCAGCCACTTGCGGTGATCCGCCGCGCCGCTGGGATGCAGCCCCAGCATGTCGTGCATGGCGCGCTGCATGCGGTTGGCCGACGGAAAGAGATCACTGATGTCGGGAAACGCCGGACGCTCCTCCTCCACGTCAAGACGCAAGCATACCAGCCCCGAGTTCACGCTGAGCGCTGCATACACGGCGTAACCCCCGCCGCGCTCGCGCTCATCACTGCCCCACAGCGCAATCAGACGCCCCCCCGCTTTATGTACCCCTGCACAGGCCGAACGCCACTGCTCTGCATTCACCGTGCCCTGCCAGGCAGGTACAGCGCCGGAAATCTTGTTTAGTTCAATTGGAAACTCTTCGAGTTGCATTATTCGTCCGGTGACTTTAAGGGCTGATCAAACGCGCGGCTTCTCTGTACCAGTCCGCAAGATACGGAGGTATGTATAAACCCAGCATCAGTACCAGGCTGAGGTGCATAAAAACGGGTATCAGCGCCGGGGGATGCGGCAAGCGTTGCGCAGTGGTTTCGCCAAACACCATGGGCTGCACCTTACCGAAGATCGCGGCAAACGCCACACCCAGTGCAATGAGCAAAAACGGCGTGGCCCAGGGTTGGCTGTGCATGGTGGTGGTGAGAATCATGAACTCGCTGGTAAACACGCCAAACGGCGGCATGCCGAGTATGGCAAGCGCCCCCAGCATCAACCCCCATCCTACGGTCGGGCTGTGCTGAATCAGCCCGCGTATCTTGTCCATAAGCTGCGTGCCGGTTTTCTGTGCGGCATGGCCAGCGGCAAAAAAGATGGCTGATTTGGTCAGCGAATGCACGGTCATATGCAGCAATGCTGCGAATGTAGCGACCGGCCCGCCCATGCCGAAGGCAAAGGTCATAAGCCCCATGTGCTCAATCGAGGAATAGGCGAACAGGCGTTTGATGTCCTTTTGCCGCGAAAGGGAAAAAGCGGCCGCCACCACACTGATTAGACCGAATCCCATCATCAGATTGCCGGCCAAGTGGCTGTTGTCCAATGCACCATCCACCAGTATCTTGCTGCGCACCACGGCGTACAAAGCGACATTGAGCAGCAATCCGGAAAGCACTGCGGAGACTGGCGTCGGGCCTTCGGCGTGCGCATCAGGCAGCCAGTTGTGCAGAGGCACCAGCCCGACTTTGGTGCCGTAACCGACCAGCATGAAGACGAACGCGAGTGACAGTACCGTGGGCTCAAGCTGGCTCTTGACGGAATTGAGGTGCGTCCATAACAGCGCCGTGCCGCCTGACCCCAGTACCTTTTCCGCGGCGAAGTAAAGCAAGATGGTGCCGAATAACGCCTGAGCGAGACCGACGCCGCACAGGATGAAATATTTCCACGCCGCTTCCAGACTCGCTGGTGTGCGGTACAGGCTCACCAACAGCACTGTGGTGAGCGTGGCCGCCTCCATCGCCACCCACAGGATGCCCATGCTATTAGTAGTGAGCGCAAGCAGCATGGTGAAGGTAAATAATTGAAACATGCTGTGATATAGGCGCAGCATGTTTAATGAGAGTTTGCCGTGATGTTGTTCAATGCGCATGTAAGGACGGCTGAACAGTGAAGTGGTAAAGGCGACAAAGGCCGTAAGCGCGACCAGGAATACGTTAAAGGAGTCGATAAAAAATAACTCTTCGGCGACGAGCAGCGGGCCATGGTCAATAATGCGCACCGCGAGCATGATCGCCGCGACAAACGTGCCGAGGCTCATCACGGCCCCTAACTCTGCGGCCCATGTCTTATGTCCCCACAAGGCCAGTAATACACTACCCCCCAGCGGGATGGCGAGTACCCAAAGCGCTTCCACTTAGTCGTCCTTTAACTTTTCCATATGCCGCAGGTCCAGGCTGTCGAACCGTTCGCGGATCTGGAAGAAGAAGATGCCAAAGATAAACATGCCTACCAGGACGTCCAAGGCAATGCCTAATTCAACTACCATCGGCATGCCATAGGTGGCGCTGGTGGCGGCGAAAAATAAACCGTTTTCCATAGCGAGAAAACCAATCACCTGCGGGATCGCCTTGCGCCGCGTAATCATCATCAAAAATGACAACAGCACGCTCGCCAAGGCGATACCCAGGGTACTGCGCAAGATAGTACCAGCCAGGTGCGAGATGGGGGATGCCAGATTAAAGGCGAAGATCACCAGCGCAATACCCACGAGTAGGGTGCTTGGGATGTTGATGAGCGTCTCCACATCCCACTGCACATTCAATTTACGCATTAAGCGGTGCAATATCCACGGCAGCAGCACAACCTTGATCGCCAGGGTCAACACGGCGGAAAAATAGAGATGATGCTGCCCGGTGGAATACGCCACGACAAGGGTGCTCATACCAAGCACCAAACCCTGCAAGGCGAATAGGTTAACCAGCGAAAGTATGCGACGCTGCGTGATCATGGCGAAGGCGATCAGCAACAGCAGCGCCGCCAGCAGATTAATCAATTGTCCGGAAAGGGTGATGGGCATTTCAGGATTCCAGCAGGAAGTGCATCAGTAGCCCTAACACCGCCAGCAAAAAGGCGGTGCCGAGAAACTCCGGCACAAGAAAGATACGCATCTTGGCGGACAGGGTTTCCAGCAGGGCGAGCCCTGAGCCCGCGAGCAGAAGCTTTACCAGCAACGCGCCGAACGCCAACGGTAAGGCCGACCATTCACCTGCCTCGGCGATGCCAAACGGCAAAAACAGTGCAATGCCAATGGTGATATAGATGAGCAACTTGATGGCACTTGCCCATTCGACGAGCGCAAGGTGTCGCCCCGAATATTCCAGAATCATCGCCTCGTGCATCATGGTCAGCTCAAGATGTGTAGCCGGGTTGTCCACCGGAACGCGGGCATTTTCGGCAAGCAGTATCATGAGAAACGCCGCAGCGGCGAACGCCAGGCTGGGATAGATCACAAACTTAGCATGCGCCAGGGTTTGCACGATGGTGGTAAGCGAGGTCGAATGGCTGATGAGCGAGGCGGTGAAAAACACCATCAGCAAGGCAGGTTCGGCGAGAAACGAAACCATCATCTCGCGGCGCGCGCCTAAACCCCCGAAGGCAGTGCCAATATCCATTGCGGCAAGCGCCAGAAACATACGAGAGAGAGAAAATATCCCCACCAGCGCGATGACATCGGCGGCGGGCGAAAACGGCAGGTCGGTGGCCAGCACGGGTACGATGCCGGCGGCCAGCCACATGCAGCCGAAGCGAATGTAGGGTGTGGCGCGAAATAATACGGAGGCATTATGCGCCAGCACCACGTCTTTGTGAAACAATTTGCGTAATACCCGGTAGGGTTGCAGCAGGCCCGCGCCGGACTTATTTTGTAGCCAGGCGCGGCATTGATTGACCCAACCCAGCATCAGCGGCGCAAGCAATACCATCAGCAAGGACTGCAACAATTGATAGCTGATACCTTCAATCAAGCTCATCGTATTAACAGTAACAGCGCAATCAAAGTCAGAAAGCTATACAGGAGATAGACATGGATGCGCCCTTGCTGCAGCTTGCCGATCTGACGGGAGGAATATTCCACGCTGCGCGCAATGGGTAGATAGATGAGGTGCCAAAATCGGTCTTGAACGATGACCCGATATTTGGGTTTGAGATCGTCGGCGTCCGGCAGTTCCACCTGCGTCCGAAAAACCGGGCCGAAGATATGTCGAATCGGTTGACCAAAACCCTCTGCGGTATCCTGCATGCGCGCGGTCTGCGCCGGATAGCCGCAATCCCAGGCCGGCCCGCGTTTCAGCCTACCGGTGTAGAAAAGGCGTACTGCTAAAAAGCTGATCAGTACCACCACTAGTATGACGGTTAGGAAAAACACCGGGCTGTAACTGGCGCGCTGTGCTGCCACCGGGGTGAGGAACAGCCAGCCGGATTTGGCTGCAGTGCCCAGGTCTTGGCCGATCAATGCATGCGTGACAGAGTCCAGTTGTAAAATAACTGCTACCGGCATTAACCCGAGTGCAATGCAGCCCAGCGCAAGCCAGCCGAGCCCGAGCCGTTCCCACCAGCCGGCATCATGTGCCTGCCTGATGTTTTCAGCACGCGGTTGGCCGAGGAATATCACGCCGTAAAATTTGACCATGACATAAGCAGACAAGGCCGTCGCTAATACCAGTGCCGCCGCCGCCACCGGGACCAGCATATTGAGATAAGGCTGCGACAAGCCGGGCGATAGCAGGAAGGCCTGTAGCATCAGCCACTCCGACACAAAGCCGTTGAGCGGTGGCAGACCGGCGATGGCCAATGCGCCCACCAGGGACAGCGCCGCCACCCAAGGCATACGATGGATGAGCCCACCCAGGCGTCCCAGATTACGCTCGCCGGTGGCATGCAGTACCGCTCCCGTGCCGAGAAACAGCAGTCCCTTGAAGAAGGCGTGATTGATACTGTGATAGAGAGTGGCGGTGAGCGCCAGTGCGGCGAGCAAACCTTTGCCGTCACTGTGGAAAATGATCGTCAAGCCGACACCGACAAATATAACGCCGATGTTTTCAATGGAAGAGTAGGCCAGCAGGCGTTTCATATCGGTTTGCACCGCCGCGAACATCACGCCGAACAACGCTGAGACTAATCCGAGTGCCAGCACCAGCGCGCCCCACCATAATAATGGGGTGCCCAGCAAATCGAAGGTAACACGCAAAATACCGTAGATCGCGGTCTTGAGCATGACGCCGCTCATGAGGGCAGAGACCGGCGAGGGCGCCGCCGGATGGGCATCCGGCAGCCACACATGCAAGGGCAGCATGCCGGCCTTGGCGCCAAAGCCGAATAGCGCCAACAAGAACGCAACACTCGCCCAGAAACCGGTAAGATGCGCCTCACGCAAGGCGCCAAAAGTGTAATCACTGTGACCGCCTTGCATCACGCCAAAACTTAGCAAAATGGCAATGGCGCCGATATGGGCAATGAGCAGATAAAGAAATCCGGCCTTGTGCACCTCTGGGAGATGATGATCGGTGGTCACCAAAAAATAGGATGAAAGCGCCATGGTCTCCCACGCCACCATAAACAGGTAAGCGTCGTCGGCCAGCATTACCAGCCCCATGCTTGCCAAAAACACGTGATATTGCAGACACAAGAGGCCCAGAGCAGAACCCTGCATAGTCCTGAAATAACCGGAAGCGAACCAGGAAATCCCCGCTGCGACACTGCCTAGCAGCGCCAGGAAAAAGCAAGAGAGACTGTCGAGACGGAGGTGAAAAGGCAGATCAGGGAGACCGAACCCGAGCACCATCGTCTGGGATGAATCTCCCATGGCGTACCCGCCGATCAGCAGCAGGAACACCCCGCCTGCCGCCCCCGCTGGAAACAGAAGACCTGTAATAAGACGGGGGCGACGCTGGAGAAGCAAGCCGAACAACCCCAGCGCCATCCAGAACAGGATGACGCCGGCGACAAGATTTAAAGGCTGCAGGAAGTGCATGCCCATTCAAGCAGCCCGCTTGGCACCGGAGGTGATGGCAAACGCCATGGAGAACGGGAGCGCAACCACGCCGACGATAAGCCTGGTGAGCAGGTTTGATACGAAGTGACCGCGCCACCGCGCAGTCGTAGTCCGGCGCGCTTGGCTTCAGGAGAGGCGATCACCGCAGCCGGTGCTGCGCCGGACGCTGCAATCCAGCCTCGACGTGATCGCGCTTCGTTTTACCCACCAATACTTCAATCAACTCCAATGCAAAGTCCATCGCGGTGCCGGGGCCTTGGGAGGTGATGACCTTGCCGTCTTTTACTACGGGTTGGTCTTTGAGTGTGATGCCGGTTAGGCCCAATTTTTCGAGTGTGCCTGGAAATGCGGTGGCGTGTTTGCCTTCCAGTACGCCCGCGTTGGCGAGCACGGCGGGCGCGGCGCAGATAGCGGCGGTGAATTTGCCGCTATTCGCCATCTTTTTTAACAGTTCGCGGATGCGCGCATCTTTGTTCAAATTGTCTGCGCCAGGCTGGCCGCCGGGTAGCACCACCATGTCGTAGTCGTGTTCGAGCGCCTCGTCGAGCGTGGTATCGGACAACAGGCGCGTACCGCGGCTTCCGCGCACCGGCTCGGCATCAAGCCCAGCCGTCACGACCGTAATGTCAGCGCGGCGCAGCAGGTCTATGATGGTGACGGCTTCAAGCTCTTCGCAGCCTTGCGCAAGCGGAACAAGTACCTGTGTCATCGCGGGCCTTCTAGACGTGCGTTACTCCCTGGTTTACGGCTACAAACTCAATTAGCTGCACGCTGCGGCAGTATTGCAAGGCCCTTGAGCAAGGTGAGCGCCTCGTGGAGTTGGTAATCGCTGGTCAACAGAGGTTCTTTGGGTTTTTCGGGAGCACCGGTTTCAGGCGCTGAGGTAGCGTCGCCTTTACTCTCGCCCTTTTCGCCTTGCTTCTTGCCGTCGGCGCCGTCGGTGCCGGCCTTGCCGTCTTGACCCTTGCCATTGATGAGGTGACGCGTGAGATCCGACTCTTTGACAAGCTCAATGCCGGACTGCTCGGTAGCGGCGAGCTTGACGTTTTCCAAAACCACATCCGGCACGATGCCCTCGGCTTGGATGGAGCGGCCGTTGGGCGTGAAGTAGCGCGCGGTGGTGAGCTTGAGTGCGGAGTCGTTGGTCATCGGCAGGATGGTCTGCACCGAACCTTTACCGAATGTCTTGGTACCCATCACGATGGCGCGCTTCTGATCCTGGAGGGCGCCCGCCACGATCTCGGAGGCCGAGGCCGAACCACCGTTGACCAGCACCACCATGGGCGCGCCCTTCAGGACGTCTTCGGGTGTGGCGTTAAAGCGGAATTGAGAATCCTTAACGCGGCCCTCGGTGTAAACGATCAGACCCTTCTCCAGGAAGGCATCACTCACCGCCACCGCGGCGTTGAGCACGCCGCCGGGATTATTGCGGAGATCCAGTACCAGGCCCTTCAGCTCGTCGTTGTTGTCCTTTTTGAGCTTGGCGATCGCCTCGATCATATTCGGGCCGGTCTGCGCCTGGAATTGCGAGATGCGCAGATACGCGAATCCCGGCTCCAGGGTTTGGCTCTTGACGCTTTTGACCTTGATGATGGCGCGGGTCAGCGTAATCTTGAGGGGTTTTTCCTCGCCCTTGCGCAGAATGGTGAGGGTGATCGGAGAGCCCTCCGGGCCGCGCATAAGCTTGACGGCATCGCTGAGTTCCATGCCTTGGAGCGGGGTGTCGTCGAGCCGGATGATGAGGTCGCCGGCTTGCACGCCGCCGCGGCTGGCGGGCGTGTCATCAATCGGCGCGATGACCTTCACAAAACCGTTCTCCATGCCGACCTCAAGACCGAGGCCGCCGAATTCGCCGGTCGTGCCGATCTGCAATTCCTTGAAGGCACTGCTGTCAAGATAGCTCGAATGCGGGTCGAGGCCTGCCAGCATTCCGCGCACGGCGCTTTCCAGCAGAACCTTGTCTTCAACCGGTTCGACGTAGTCGCTCTTGATCTTGGCGAATACCTCGGTGAAGGTGCGCAGCTCCTCGAGAGGCAGCGGCGAAGCTGCCTGCGCATCTTCGCGCTGGGCAAGGACACCCCGCCCCAGTGCGAGCGAGATGCCGAGCAATAGGCCGAGGCCAAGGATCAAAAGACTACGCATTCTGTGATTCATGTGTGACTCCACTTACATCCGTGAGGAACAGCTAACACTATATCTTACCGCAAGTTGGACCATTTTCCTTGTGCTTTTTATAGAGTAGCCGTTTTTGAACTGTTAAGCCGGGGGCGCGCACCACTGTGCAGGGTTGCTCGGCTCGCCGTGCGCCCGGATCTCAAAATACAGCCCGACGGGTTCCTCTGCGCCGTTCAAACCCACGGCGGCGATGGTCTCGCTGGCCTCAACCCGGTCGCCGGATTTTTTATGCAGCTCGCGGTTGTAGCCATACAGGCTCATGTAGCCATCGCCGTGGTCAATAATGATGAGCAAACCAAAGCCGCGCAGTTCGTCGGCAAACACGACCCGGCCCGCCGCGATGGCGCGCACCGCCGCACCTTCTGGGGCCTGGATCAACACCCCGCGCCATTTTAGTTGCCCGCCCAGCCGCGGGCTGTCGTAGCGGGCGATGAGGGGGCCTTGGCTTGGCCACGGTAGTTTACCCTTAAGCGTCGCAAACGGCGCAGAGACGCTGCCGGTCTGGGGTTCATGGGCCACAGCCGACTGCTGCAAGGTGGGCAGCAAGGCCTGGAGCCGCCTTTCGTCCTCCAGGAGGCGGGTCAACTCCTCATTCCTGGCGCCGATCTCGATATTAAGTCCGGCGAGCAGTTGGACGCGCGTTTGCCGGCCTAGTTCCAGAAGTTGTCTTTCTTCCCCTTGCGCGGTCTGTAGTGTCTCGAGGGCGGCTACTTGATGTCCGATGGTTTCAGTCACCGTGGCAAGTTGTTTGAGATTCACACTGTAGTTTTCTATCCGGTTCATCCGCGCGCGATTGAGATAGTCAGAATAAACCAGTTGACGGCCGAGCCGGGCGGGGTCCTCCTGATTCAACAGGATCTTCAAGTCATCCTGCCTCCCCAGTATATAGGCCGCACGCAGTTGCCGGCCCAGCGCCGCGCTCTGGGCGTCAAGCTCGTCCTGGAGGCGACGCTTTTCAGCTTCCAGTTCGTTGAGCCGCCGAGTATGGGTTTGCAGTTGGGCGTCGTACTCTTTGAGGCGCGCATCGAGAGCGGCAATGGCCTGCTCGGCATCGGCGAGGCGTGTGCGCAGATCACCCTGTTGTTGCTGCGCGCCCTCCAGGCCGTGCCGCAATGTCTCGATCCGGCTGCGAAGATT
>DATMXC010000044.1:0-9255 GCA_035561915.1 Gammaproteobacteria bacterium | reverse complement strand
ATTGTAGGGTCGCTACCGCACGCGGTCCCGGTAGCACCCGTGCGCTGGTCATCCCACATAACGGTGATGATGCGGATATTGCCGGCTTGGACAGCTACCGTGCCTCGACCAGAGGGCAGTAGATTTGCATTGGCCGTGTTCCAGCGATTGGCATCGTATTGGGCTATTTGTGAAGTAGTAGAACATCCAGTACTGATACAGCCCGGATCAGATCCTGTCCCCGATATGCTGTCATAGCTGCCGGCCGCAAAACCAGCCCTGTTGGCACGCATCCGGTCGGCCATATCGTAGGCCTGAACCATAGCCTGGCTGAGGTAGTAGGCGCTTTGATTGCTATTCATGCCTTTGGCCGACAGGCCGGCGAGTCCCAGCAGACCGACGGAGAGTACGAGCAGCGCCACCAGTACCTCCAGCAGCGAGAATCCCTGCATTGCGGCCCGGCATGGCAAAATTTGAGAGTGAGTGTGAAATTCATTCATAGGCTTTGATTATCAGCAAGTCACCCTGGCTACATTAACGCGTCCTGACAGGTTGATAGTGATGTCGCGCCCCTGCACACCCGTGCTGGCGCAATTCGCTGGACGCAGTTGCAGCATGACAGCGCCACCTCCCGCCAGGTAAGCATTCGCCTGAAACTCCACTGCGGCGGCAGGGGCTGTCAAGGTGCTGCCCGAGAGGGCCTCGTGTATGCTTAGCACCTGTCCAGGCGCGCCGGTGGTGCCAACCATGACTAACCAACCGTCGGCCCAACCGCCCCCGCAAACAGTACCCGTGCTGCTGCATACCGTGACCGCGCCGTTGCGCTTAATGGCTTCACTGCGCGCGATATTCAGCGCAGTCACTAAATCATTAGTTTGAGAGGTAACACGGTTGTTCTGAATAAATGTCATGAAGCTCGGCACGGCAACCGTTGCCAAGATCGCAACCACGGTAAGGGTGATCAACAATTCAATCAAGGTAAAGCCATGAATTTTTTTCATGAGCCGATATATAGCCTGTCGGGCGGCGATGGGTATATCGCGCCCAACGTGCACCTGCGACCCTTCCTTAGGATCTTTCAGGACCGTTATCGGTAAGCCATTGATCTGAACAGGCACGTCACTCACTCCTCACTTCTACTAGACTGCTTAGCGTCCACTCTATCCAAAACTTTAGCTCTACCCCCCCTCCAGACGACGAACGGCAGCCTTTTCCCGATAGACGGTAGGGAACGAACGGTTGGCTGCAGGCGAGATTGCGGAAATTGGCGGAGAACCGCCGGAGAACCGAAGGGGTGCCGGTCAATTACTGTGCCCGGCACAAGGCGAAAAATGCGATTAGAGCACGTAGGGCGCAATAACCAAAGGGCGTTGCGCCACATGTGTCTCGGCCAACCATCCGGTGCAATGCGCTACGCTTATTGCACCCTACGTACTAAGGGCGATAAATCCCCAGTTCAAAACTAAATACGGTGCCGTGATTGATGACGCTGTGCACAGCGATAGTACTTCCATGTAAATCGAGGATGCGTTTGGCGATGGCAAGCCCCAGACCCGCGCCGCCGTTGTGCTCCTGGCGGGTCTTTTCCACTCTATAGAAACGCTCAAAAATGTGCGGCAGGTCTTCTGCAGGGATGCCGTAACCGGTGTCGGCGATGGCAAGCTTGACCGTATTGACGCCCGGCGTGAGGGAAAGGGTGATGCGGCCGCCGGCGGGAGTATAGCGCAGCGCGTTTTCGATGAGATTGGCCAGCACCCGCTCAATAAGACCGATGTCGGCATGCACGAAGGGCAGTTGCGGCGGGTGCTCTACCCGCAACGTCACGTCCTTCTGCTGCGCAGCCAGTTGAAACCGCTGCGCCACATCCTGCACCAACTCGGCGAGCGCGAACGGCTCCACATTGAGCGCGGTGGCCTGAGCGTCGAGCTTGGCAAGCTCGAATAATTCGCCCACCAATTTACCGAGACGTTCGCTTTGACGTGTAGCAATCTCTAAATAGTTGCGTTGCTCTTGCGCGCTCAGTTGGCCCTCTTTCAACAACAGCGTTTCCAGATAACCTTGCAGGGAGGTGAGCGGGGTGCGCAGATCATGCGACACGTTGGCAACCAGTTCACGGCGCAGGGCATCGGTCTGTTGCAGGCCCTGCACCTGTTGCCGGATGCGCTCGGCCATCTCCTTGAAGGTGACGCTCAGGCGATCAATCTCATCACGGACCGGCACGGTCCCCGCAGCAGTGAGCGGATAGTTCACCGGCTCGGCGAAATCGCTGCGCTTGAACACCTCCATCGCCTCGCTGAGAGTCGTGAGCCTGCGGGTCAACCAGCGAAACAGCACCACACCCGCGAGCAGCGCAATCAACAGGCTCACCGCCGTTACCCACAGACTCTGGCGCAGAATATAGCTGCCCTGCAGCATCGCGGCGGCGGACTCATATTGCTCACCACCCAACACCACGTAGAGATAGCCCGCCGGCCCGGAGTTGGCAGGCACTTGCGTATGATTCGACAGGATTGTATCGCCACCAGCCTTGAACGGAATCACCGCCGCAGAGAACACCTTACTGCGCACCTCGTCACGCGGGTCATCGCCGAGAATCGGCGGATGCTGGCTACGCTGCAAAAATTTTTTTATAGGTTCCAGACTGACAGACTTGCGCTTCAGATTTTCCGGCGGCGCGGAGCAGGCCAATATTTTTCCCTGCGGGTCGAGCAGATAAATCTCGATATTGGGATTGATGACCATCAGCATCTTGAAGAGATCCTCCAGGACCCGCTGATTGACCTGCTGGCCTTCCATGAGAATCTTCTCGGCGACGATGTGCTCGGCGAGCGTCCAATTGAGATCTTGATTGACCTCTTGAAGATGGAGCCGCGAACTCTCCAGGCTCAACCAGGTGTACAAGATACCCAGCAACAACAACAGGCCCAGCAATACCGCAGCCAGCCTCGCAGAGAGGGTCTTGAACATCAGGAAGGCTCGCCGCTGTCCTGTTCAGTTATGGAGGCGCGCGGCGTTTTAAGTTCATGGGTGTCGGAGAATTTGTAACCTACTCCCCACACGGTGTGAATATAGTGCGGCTGGGAAGGATCGGCCTCGATCTTTGCGCGCAGCCGGTTGATGTGGGAATTGACGGTGTGCTCGTAACCGTCGTGCCCATAGTGCCAGACCAGATCCAGCAGTTGCGAACGGGTATACACCTTGCCCGGGTGTTGGGCGAATTGCAGCAACAGGGAAAACTCCTTGGCGGTGAGTTCAACGGGCTGACCCTGCACCATCACCTTGCGCTTGTCCACGTCAATAAAAAGTTCGCCGGCCGAGAGGGTCTTGGGTGCTTCCATCGCAGCCTGCCCGCTCATGGCGTCGAGCCGCCTGAACAGCGCCTTAACCCGCGCCAGCAACTCGCGGATACTGAATGGCTTGGTGAGATAATCGTCCGCGCCGATCTCCAGACCGAGCACCCGATCCAACTCGGTGGACTTGGCGGTCAACATTAAGATGAGCGTGTACGGTGGCTTGGCGCGCAACCGCCGGCATACCTCCAGCCCGTCCAGACCAGGGATCATGAGATCCAGAATGATCAAATCGTACGGCCGCGCGCGTGCCTGTTGCAGCCCCGCCAGCCCGTCATGCAGGATCTCGACCTCGCAACCCTGATCGCGCAGATGGAGATGCAATAAATGGGCGATATCCCGGTCGTCTTCAATAACAAGTACTTTACGCACCGTGCTCATTCCATAGTTACCGTAGTTATATGCATCTACGATACCCTTGGATTATCACAAAAGCATCACTGGCTTGGGTAACAGAAACAAAAAACCCCGGACGGGCCGGGGTTTTCAGGGGAGTTAATGCCGCTTTCTAGTCGTCGCTGTTAAAGGCCCCCAGCAGGTGCAGCAGGCTGGCGAACAGATTATAGATCGTGACATACAAGGTCACAGTGGCCAGGATATAATTGGTCTCGCCGCCGTGAATGATCTGGCTGGTCTCGTAGAGAATGAGACCGCACATCAGCAACACGAACATCGCCGAGACGCCGAGCGCCAGCCCGGGCATGCTAAAGAAGATAGCGCCGAGCCCGGCCAGAAAGGCGACCAGTATCCCGGCCATTAAAAACCCGCCCATGAAGCTGAAGTCCTTGCGGGTGGTGAGCGCGTAGGCTGACAATCCCACAAAGATCGCGCCGGTCCCGCCCAGCGCCATCATCACCACCTGGCCGCCATTGGGCATACTCAGATAGTGGCTGATAATCGGCCCCAAGGTCAGCCCCATAAAGCCGGTCAAGGCGAACACCGCAGCCAATCCCCACACGCTGTTTTGCAGTTTATGAGTCAAAAACAACAGGCCGAAGTAACCCACCAAGGTGATAATCAAGCCGGGATGCGGCAGATTGAACATTATGGAAACGCCCGCCGTGGCGGCGCTGAACAACAGCGTCATCGCCAGCAAGGCGTAGGTATTGCGAATCAGCTTGTTAGCGACAGGTAACGCGGCGGCGCTGCGGGCAATCATCGGTTGGGGGGAATTCATGTTAGGCTCCTGAATTGTTGCTTGAAGTCTGAGACTCCGGGAATACGGTCAAGTTCACAGCATAACCGAACCAGCGCGAATAGCAATAGCAGGTATTTTCGGTTATTCTGCGCCCTTTCGAGCGACAGTACCACGCTCTAGTGATACTGTAGGGATGGGTTAGTAAACTGGTTACCGCAGATGTGGAGAGGTGGCTGAGCGGTCGAAAGCGGCGGTCTTGAAAACCGTTGTGGGGCAACCCACCGGGGGTTCGAATCCCTCCCTCTCCGCCACAAATACAGGGGCTGGGGGCTGGAGGTTAAAAGCTGGTGAGACGTAAGGCAAAGGCTTTTCCTAATCCCTAATCGCTAGTCCCTAGCACCTGGAGTTACCATGAGTGAACCAAACAAATTCGCCCATCGGGCCATCAACGACACCTTGCTCAACCGCGAATCCTGGAAGATCTTCCAGATCATGGCGGAGTTCACCGAGGGCTTTGAACAGCTCTCCCAGATCAAGCCCTCGGTGAGCATCTTCGGCTCATCCCGCACGCAGCCTGGTCACCCGCACTATCAGCTCGCCGAGGACATCGCCCGCGCGCTCTCCGACGCAGGCTTCGCCGTTGTCAGCGGCGGCGGGCCGGGCATCATGGAGGCGGTCAACAAGGGCGCATACGAAGGCAAATCACCGAGCGTGGGCCTGAACATACTGCTGCCACACGAACAGACGGCCAACGCCTATCAGGACATCTCTCTCAATTTCCGGCACTTCTTTTCGCGCAAAGTGATGTTCGTGAAATACGCCTCGGCATATGTGATCCTGCCGGGGGGCTTCGGCACGCTGGACGAACTGGCCGAGATCCTGACCCTGATACAGACCGGAAAGACCCGCCGTATTCCGGTCATCCTGGTGCATTCTCCATTCTGGCAGGGCCTGCTAGAATGGCTGAAGAACACCCTGGTACCGGAAGGCATGATCGCCGCCGAGGACCTCGAACTGTTCAAGTTGCTGGACAACGTGCAGGACGTGGTGGATGCTATCTTTAACCATTATGAATATCACGGGGTCGGGCCGCAGGCCGATGACCGGGGAATATTGCTTTAAAACGAATGTTGGCCGAATTTGTCGGCCCTTATCATTTAGGAATTAACCATGCGCCTCTTTTTAATACTCATCGCCCTATTTGGTTCCGTCCTCGCCCTCGCCGAGGAAAAGGCGCCGGGCACCGAGCTCGCGCCCGCCCCGGAACCGCCGCAGATTCCCGACGCCGTGCAGAGCGGCGAGCCGCTGGAGCCTGAGGTCACCATCATCGAGCGCAAAGAAGAAACGGTGCGGGAGTATCGCCTCAACGGCCAGCTATACATGGTCAAGATCACCCCCAGCAAGGGCGAGCCCTACTTTATGGTAGACACCGACGGCGACGGAACGCTCGACACCCGCCGCACCGACATCAAGTACGAGAGCAGCGTCCCGCAATGGGTGTTGTTTAGCTGGAAATAGGCCTACCGAGATCCCTCAGCTCTCCGGCAAGCGATGTCCGTTTACACACGCATCGAGCGGCGCGAACTCGAGGAGTTTTTGCACGGTTATTCCGTGGGTGCTCTCGTGGATTTTTCGGGCATCAGCGCGGGGATAGAAAATACTAATTACTTCGTCACGACAAACCAGGGGAGCTATGTACTCACCCTGTTCGAAACCCTGAACGCCGCACAGCTCCCCTACTTTCTCGACCTCATGGCCCACCTCGCCGAACACGGCGTACCCTGCGCGCACCCCGCCGCCGATCTCCAGGGCCATTACCTGCGTACCCTCAAGGACAAACCTGCGGCGCTGGTGCAGCGCCTGTCCGGCGCCAACGTGGAACACCCCAACGTGGCGCAGTGCGTCACGGTCGGCCACGCACTGGGCCAGATGCACATGGCGGGACTGTCGTTCCAAGGTCGGCGTGCACCCGACCGCGGCCCGGCCTGGCGCGAGACCACCGCGCACAAATTGCTGCCGCGCCTCAGCGCCGAGCAGGCGGAGCTGCTAAAGAACGAACTCGCGTTTCAGGCACAACACTCCGGCTTGGAACTACCCCAGGGCGTGATCCACGCCGATCTGTTCCGCGACAACGTGCTGTTTATCGGTGATCGGCTCACCGGCATCATTGATTTCTATTACGCCTGCAACGACGCCTTACTTTATGACCTCGCCATTACGATCAATGACTGGTGCAGCGCCGCAGGCGGCGCCCTCCAGCCCAAACAGTCCGGCGCATTGCTTGACGCTTACCGGCAACAACGCCCCTTTCAGCCCCAGGAACACCCCGCCTGGCCGGTCATGCTGCGCGCTGCCGCCCTGCGTTTCTGGCTGTCGCGGCTGCACGATCTGCACTTCCCCCGCCCTGGCGAGATGACCCACACCAAAGACCCTGAGGTATTTCGTCGCATTCTTTGCGAGCGGCGCAGGCATGTACCCGCGTTGGCTTAGTGTTCTAGCAATGTCGCTAACTAAAGTAACCCTCAAGTCACAAAGAGAAATATATTGAAAAGCCATGAAATTTGGCTTAAATTCTGCGCCTAATCTGGGATTCCCTGCTCCTAAAGATTTTAATGGCCAGGCCGCTAAATAGTGCGCAAGGGTTGTCCTCTCTCGCTCCGAGACAGGGCCGGGGGGAGGGAAAACAAGCTACTCCTGCTCGCCTCATTACGCACTATTTGACGCACTCCTAAGTAATGATTAATAACGAGGCTACGGTTATGACAAAAAGAAAACTTTTAATAGGCTTGATGAGCGCTGCCCTATCGGCGCCCTACGCCGCTCACGCACTCACTCTGCAAGAAGCGGCCCAGAAGACCATCCAGACTCATCCCGGCGTGCTCGCCTCCGCCAGCGAACGTCGCTCAATAGATCACGAGCTGGAACAGGCCCGGGCGGGCTACTTTCCGCATGCCGACATCGCCCTCGGCGTGGGCCGGGAACATAGCGACAACCCCACGACCCGTGCTGCGGGCGGGCCTTCGCCGGAATTGACCCGTGGCGAGGCTTCATTCACCATTTCCCAGATGTTGTTTGACGGCTTCGCGGTAAGCAGCGAGGTGGATCGCCAGCGGGCGCGGGTCAACGCCTCGGCCTATAAGGTCTACGGCACGGCCGAGGCCACTAGCCTGCGGGCCGTGGAGGTCTATCTGGACGTTCTGCGCCGCCAGGAACTGGTAGCGCTGGCCAAGGACAACCTGCTCGCCCACGGACGCACCTTCGACCAGATCAAGCTGCGCAGTGAAGGCGGCGTCGGACGCAAGGCCGATCTGCATCAGGTTGACGGGCGCCAGGCGCTGGCGCAATCGAACCTGCTGGCCGAAGAAGGCAATCTACGCAACGCCGAGACCAACTATCTGCGCGTGGTAGGAGAAGCGGCGCAGGGGCTGGTGAAACCGGCCGACCCAGCGGGGAGCGGGTTTCCTAAGTCCGAACAGGATGCGGTACAGCAAGCACTCGCCAATCATCCTATCCTGAAATCGGCGATCGCCGATGTCGCGGCGGCGCAGGCGCAATACGAGGCCAGCAAATCCCGGTTCTCTCCGCGGCTGGATCTTGAACTGGGCACCAGCAACAATAATAATCTCGACGGCCTGCGCGGCACCAATCAAGATTACGCGGCGATGGTGAGAATGCGCTATAACCTGTTCTCCGGAGGTGCGGACACCGCCCGTCGGGATCAAACCGCCCAGCTTATCCAGCAGGCCGGCGACATCCGTGACAACACCCACCGGCAGGTAGAGGAAAGCGTGCGGTTATCCTGGAACGCCTTCACCACGGCCAGTAACCGACTGGAGCCGGCCAAGCTGCACATGGACGCGAGCGAACAAACCCGCGACGACTACCGCAAACAGTTCAATATCGGCCAGCGCACACTGCTGGATTTGCTGGACTCCG
Source organism: Gammaproteobacteria bacterium (assembly GCA_035561915.1). Taxonomy (GTDB): domain Bacteria; phylum Pseudomonadota; class Gammaproteobacteria; order SURF-13; family SURF-13; genus JACPZD01. The sequence goes on along the minus strand of DATMXC010000044.1, from coordinate 852 downwards.
AGAACGAACGGTTTACGGCGCGCTCCAACTACGTGAACGTCCAATACACCGAGTTGTTCGGCAAGTACCGGGTGCTGGCGGACATGGGTAAGCTGAACGAGAGTCTGAACGTCAGCTTGCCGGATGAGGCGAAGGTGGCTTCAAACCCTTAGGGGCTAGTCTCGTAGGGTGGGCACGACGTTTGTGCCCACGCGCAATTAAGTTTGGCGAATGAAACAGGTGGGCACATACAGCGTGCCCACCCTACGGTACTGCGGTGATTTCTTCCCCTAAAGAATATCCTTTTTATCCACCATTAGATTATCAAGGGTATTGAGTTTGTCGCGCACGGATTTCCTGGTCAAGAATTTCTGTTGAGCGGCCTCCGGAAGATCCGTAAACATAATCACATTTTTGCCTATCAGCACGTCAACCAGATCCTCGATAATGCGGATCATGCCGCTGTCGGTCGCCGACAGATGCTGGATGTTTCGGCTAAGTTGCGTTTGATATAAAAATTCCACGAGTTCCGGGTTATCATCCGCTACTCTCTCATCGGCATTGGGCGCGGGTTGCTCGAACACACCGGTGATCATTCCACCCCGGTCACGGCTTACGTATGGCATAGCGGCCTCGTCGTTGTCGGTTGATACATTTTTTCACCCATGAGGAATGCTCTGCGTCCTCAGCGGTAAAAGTCCTTATTCCTTGGCCTCGGGCCTGCCTACTACATAACCCTGTATACCGTCCACACGCAGGCTCCGTAGGGCGTCCCATTCCTGCTGCGTCTCGACGGCCTCGGCGATGACTTGAATATCCAGGCTGCGCGCAATGCCGGCCACGGAGTGGACGAAGAATTGATTGTCCTTATCG
>DATMXC010000043.1:0-10174 GCA_035561915.1 Gammaproteobacteria bacterium | reverse complement strand
CGGCGCGGGCCAGTGGAAGGCGGTGGACGTGGTGCCGGATTACATCGCGCGCGTGACCTCTGATGTGCGCCTCGCGCGTCCCTTAAAAATAGTGGTAGATTGCGGCAACGGCGTGCCGGGCATGCTCGCGCCGCGCGTGCTGCGCGACCTGGGCTGTGAGGTGAGCGAACTGTTTTGCGAGGTGGACGGGCATTTTCCCAATCACCACCCCGATCCAAGTCAACCGGAAAATCTGGAAGATCTGATCCGGGCGGTCAAGGCGCAGAGCGCCGACCTGGGGCTCGCCTTCGACGGCGATGGGGATCGTTTGGGCATAGTCACCGCCGAGGGTGTCATCATCTGGCCGGACCGGCAAATGATGCTGTACGCGAAGGACGTGCTGTCGCGCAACCCTGGTGCAATGGTCATCTATGACGTGAAGTGCACGCGCAACCTCGCCACGGTGATTGCACAGCATGGCGGTGAACCGTTGATGTGGAAGACCGGCCATTCGCTCATCAAGGCCAAGATGAGGGAGACCGGCGCACTGCTGGCAGGCGAGATGAGCGGCCATATCTTCTTCAAAGAGCGCTGGTATGGCTTCGACGACGGCTTGTACACCGCCGCGCGCTTGCTGGAAATTTTGTCTCACGATGCGCGCGCGCCAAGCGCCGTGTTTGCGGAACTGCCCGAGACGGTGAACACGCCGGAGTTGAAACTGGAGATGATGGAGGGCGAGCATTTCAAGCTGATGGAACGCCTGCAGAAAAGTGCGCACTTTCCGGGCGCCAAACTCACCACCATAGACGGTGTACGCGCCGACTTTGCGGACGGCTGGGGCCTGGCACGTCCCTCCAACACCACCCCCACGGTGGTGATTCGCTTCGAGGCGGAAAACAAAGAGGCTCTGGCGCGCATTCAAAAGCAATTTCGTGATTTAATATTGAGCCTGGACCCCACCCTCACCTTGCCGTTTTGAAACTCGCCATGAGCATCAATGCCAGCAGCGCCAGCAACATCGCCCATGTCTTGACCGAGGCGCTGCCGTATATCCAACGCTTCAAAGGCAAGACCCTGGTCATCAAGTACGGCGGCAACGCCATGGTGGACGAGGCCCTGAAGAACGGTTTTGCGCGCGACGTGGTGCTGATGAAACTGGTCGGCATCAACCCGGTGATCGTGCATGGCGGCGGGCCGCAGATCGGGAAGGTACTGGACCAGATCGGCAAGCAAAGCCGGTTTGTGGACGGCCTGCGCATCACCGACAGCGAGACCATGGACGTGGTGGAGATGGTGCTGGGCGGTCTGGTCAACAAAGACATCGTGAATCTCATCAATCGTCAAGGCGGCTCGGCGGTGGGCCTGTCCGGCAAGGACGGCGACCTGATCCGTGCCCGTAAGCTCACTTTGACGCGCAAGACGGCCGAGCTGGAAGAGCCGGAGATCATAGACATTGGCCACGTCGGCGAGGTCGCGAGCCTCGATACCTCCGTGATCCACACGCTGACCGGCGGCGATTTCATTCCGGTGATTGCGCCGGTGGGTGTGGGTGAGGACGGTCAATCCTACAACATCAACGCCGATCTGGTGGCGGGCAAGCTGGCCGAGGCCCTGCACGCCGAAAAACTGATGCTGCTGACCAACACGCCGGGTGTGCTCGACAAGCAAGGCCATCTGCTGCCTCGGCTTAGCAGTTCAGATGTGCAGGCACTGATCGACGATGGCACGATCTACGGCGGCATGTTGCCCAAGATCCGCTGCGCGCTGGACGCGGTAGCGGGTGGCGTGGGCGCGGCGCATATTCTCGATGGGCGCGTCGAACACGCCGTGCTGCTGGAGATCTTTACCGACCAGGGCGTCGGCACGTTGATCAAATCTTAGGGGCGGTATGGATCAAAAATCTTTGTTAGACTTCTTCGCCGCGACTCCAAGACTGGCCGAGTTGTGCACCCAGAACGGCTGGCCCGACCCCGACAGCCTCAAGGTCAACGTAATAGAGAACAAGCCCGATGAGGCGCTGTGTGCGGTGAGCTTTGATGAAGTAGTAATGGAAGGCTCCGGCTGTGAGGCCGGGCGAGTGCCCTGCTGGGGAAAGATTCGACTGAGATCTACTCCCGAAGGCACTGTCGCCGTCACCGAGATAGAAAGTGGCAAATCTCAAAATAACTAAGCCGTTTATCAGGGATCAGTTGACCGTCATGGGTGAGGACATCCCCTACACTCTCCATCGCATCCCCCGCCGCCGCCGTCTGAGTCTTCACGTCAGTGACGATGCGGAAGTCATCGTGCGTATCCCGTTGCGCGCCAGTCTGCGCGAGGCGCGGGAGTTTGTGCACAGCCATGTACCGTGGATGGCGAAGCGGCTTCTACTGGTGCGTGCTCAACTTGCTCGGCGCCACCCCCTGGAGGAGGCCTCCCGCCTTCCCCTGCTCGATACCGAACTCACATTGCACCTGCATCACGCCGCACGTGGCCGCGTCGAGCGCCAAGACGAGTCGCTGCATGTACACAGCTCATGTCACGAGCGCGCGAGCGTCGTGCGTTTGCTTGAGATCTGGTACCGGAATGAGGCGCAGACTTACATGGCGGGACGGCTGGCGTTACTCGCTGAAAAGACCGGCCTGTGGCCCAAGAGAATCACCATACGCAGCCAAAAGACCTGCTGGGGAAGTTGTTCCGCGCGCGGTGCCATCAGCCTCAACTGGCGCCTCATGCTCGCGCCAGCGGCGCTAGTAGAGTATGTGCTGGCGCACGAACTCTGCCACCTGCGCCACCTCAATCATTCAGTGGCATTCTGGAACTTGGTGGAAGGTTTGGACCCTGACTGCCATGCCCATCGGGTTGCGCTCCGTCGTTTACAGCCCAGCTTGGTGCTGTAAATGCGTGGAAAAACTCAAGGCGCTGCGACCTGAGTTCTCGCCTGCATCTCTTTGTACTGTTGCAGGTCTTCTTCCGCGGTCTTACGGACTAGATCCTGTTCCTTGCGCTTGACCTGAATCAGGTCGTTATATTGAGTTTCCAGTGCCTGCGTTGTCTTGATATCGTCTTGCAGTTTTGCGGGCACCGGTTTGTTCGCGCCTTGCAGGTTACTCGCCTTGACATTGAGTTCAGCGAGTCTGGCCTCGAGTTTTTCCTGATTGGTGAGGCTGGTCTTGATCTCTTCTTCCAGACCCGCTAACTGGCGGTCGCGGATTTTGATAATGTCCTGCTCGCTCGCATAGCTATCCTGCAGCCGTTTATCTTTGGCCGCCTGCTCTTTCGCCTGCATCTGCGCCTGCTGTTTCTGTTCGGCCTGCAATTGTTCCTGACGCTTCTTCTCTTCCGCCTCTTCGCGGGCGCGTACTGCATCCTCGCTGCGCTTGAGAGTGACACCCTGTTTATTCAGCACAGAATGCTGCTGGGCGGCGTATTCCGGCGGGATTTTATCGCCGTAGTGTACCTGTCCCTGGCTATCCACCCATTTGAGCAGCTTGCCCGCCAGCGCGGGCAGGGCCAGGCCTGCCAACAATAAAAGCATGAAGGGGATCAACATTCGTGTCATTTGCTGCATAGCCTTTGTCTTGCCTTGTGCACCGCTTGCCGTACTTGTTCGGGCGCGGTCCCACCGAGATGATTACGCGCCTTGACCGATCCCTCCAGCGTGAGGACGTTGAACACGTCCTGTTCGATCACGGGAGAGAACTCACGCAATTCAGTAAGCAGCATTTGTGCCAAGTCTTTGCCCTGCTCCAGACCGTAACGGACCGCCTTGCCCACAACCTCGTGGGCGTCACGGAACGCCACGCCCTTGCGCACCAGGTAATCGGCGAGATCGGTGGCGGTGGCGTAACCCTGCTCAGCGGCCGCGCGCATCTTGTCGCGCTTTACCCGCAGCGCCGGGATCATCTCGGCATAGACGCGTAGGCAGGCCTTGACTGTATCCACGGTGTCGAACAGCGGCTCTTTGTCTTCCTGGTTATCCTTGTTGTAGGCCAACGGCTGGGCCTTCATGAGGGTCAACAAGGCCATCAGGTGACCGATGACGCGGCCGCTCTTGCCGCGCACCAGCTCCGGCACGTCGGGGTTTTTCTTTTGCGGCATGATGGAGGAACCGGTGCAAAAGGCGTCGCCCAGATCCACAAAATCAAACTGACAGGATGACCATAGAATCAGTTCTTCGGAAAACCGGGACAGGTGCACCATCAGCAGGGCTGCGGCTGCTGCAAACTCGATGGCGAAATCGCGGTCGCTGACGGCGTCGAGCGAATTTGACGCAGGGGCGTCGAAGCCCAACAATTCTGCGGTATAGACCCGGTCGATCGGATAGCTCGTGCCAGCCAGTGCGGCCGCACCGAGCGGCATGATGTTGACCCGCTTGCGGCAGTCCTTGAGGCGTTCACGGTCGCGGCTCAGCATCTCAAACCAGGCCATCATATGATGACCAAAGGTCACCGGTTGGGCGATCTGCAGATGGGTGTAACCCGGCATTAAGGTGTCAGCCTCGCGCTCGGCGAGGTCCAGCAGCGCCGTTTGCAGCCGCTGTAATTCAGACAGAGTAGCGTCTATTTCATCGCGCAGGTAGAGCCGGAGATCGGTCGCGACCTGGTCATTGCGGGAGCGTCCGGTGTGGAGCTTCTTGCCCACCTCGCCGATGCGGTCTATGAGCCGCGCCTCGATGTTCATGTGCACGTCTTCCAGCTCCGTCAGCCAGGCAAACTCGCCGCGTTCGATGTCGAGCTCAATGTCCTTGAGACCGTTCACGATGGCGTCACACTCCGCCTGCTTCAGAACGCCCGCTTTGGCGAGCATACGCGCATGGGCGATGGAGCCTGCGATATCGTGCCTGTAGAGGCGCTGATCGAAGCTCACCGAAGCGGTGAAGACCTCCACAAATTCGTCGGTGGGGGCGGTGAAACGCCCGCCCCAGGGCTTTTTGTTGTCAGTCATGAACGCTTTAGAACCGTCATTTCAGGCCGATAATAGAACAGTATAAACGATGGTAAATTCAACCGCAGTTGCATTTTTTTACCGAGCCGTCACTATGTATAGCGAAATGCGAGCCTTGCTCTCCTTAAATGACAAAAAAAAGACCGGCACCGCCGTCAAACCGGTGACAGACGAACTGTTCTTGCCCAATTTCTGCGGCGTGCGGATGGTGCTGGCGCTGATGGTCATCGCGCAACTACTGGCCTTCGTGCTGTCGCTGGGGCAAATGGGCTCGGAGAATCGCTGGAAGGACCTCAGCCTGATTTCCCTGTTTATCCAGTGGGCTGCCCTCAGTTGCGGCGCGGTGTTGTGCCTGAGCCGCCCTTGGCTACGCAAGTTGCCCAATATTCAGGCCGGGCTGTTGAGCTACCTGCTAGTGCTTGGCGTCACTGCGGTCATGAGTGAGGCCGCTTACTGGATTCTGCAAGGCGCGGTCATGGAGCCGCCTCTGACACGCGCCTGGTATTACGGTTTTCTGTCACGCAATCTCGCCATCAGCGCCATCGTGAGCGCCGTGGCCCTGCGCTATTTTTATGTCCAGCATCAGTGGAAGCGCAACATTGAGTCCGAGGCCCAGGCGCGGATTCAGGCACTCCAGTCGCGTATCCGCCCTCATTTCCTGTTCAACAGCCTCAACAGCATCGCCAGCCTGACCCGCAGCCATTCCAATGAGGCCGAAGCGGCGGTGATGGATCTCGCCGATCTGTTCCGCGGCAGTCTGCGCGAGGCGCGGCTGCGCGTGCCGCTGTCCGAGGAAATCGAGTTGTGCCACAAATACCTGCACATTGAAAAGTTACGTCTCGGTGACCGGTTACAGGTGCGTTGGGAACTCGAAGGACTACCCCGCGACGCCCTGCTGCCCGTGTTGACCCTACAGCCTTTGCTGGAGAACGCCATATACCACGGCCTCGAGCCGCTGGCGCAGGGCGGTGAGATCGTAATTTCGGGGGCTCAACAACAGGGCATGATTCACATCAGCATCAGCAATCCCGCGAACCCGGCGGCCGGCGCCAAAACCACCGGCAACCGTATCGCCCTCGACAACGTGCGGCAACGCCTGCATGCCTTCCATGCCAAGCGGGGTAAATTGATTGTCGAACATTCGAATGGTACGCACCGGGTGCAGATCAGTTTTCCGTATCTCAGCAAGGAACCATGAACGTTCTGATCGCCGACGATGAGCCGCTGGCCCGCACCCGACTGCGCGAGTTACTTACCGAGATCGGCGGCTGCCGGATAGTGGGTGAGGCCACCACCGGCAAGGAGGCCTTGGAGCAGGGGGTCAGCGTACAGCCCGATCTGATCTTGATGGACATCCGCATGCCGACCATGGACGGTCTGGAGGCCGCCTTCCATCTCGCCGCACTGGAACAACCGCCGGCGATCATCTTCACCACCGCCTACGGCGACCACGCGCTGGCAGCCTTTGAGGCGCATGCGGTGGATTATTTGTTGAAGCCGATCCGCAAGGAGCGGCTGGAAAGCGCCCTGCACAAACTCCAGCAGCTCAATCGCGCGCAGCTCGCCACCCTTAAACAGGCTGGCGGCGGGTCACCGGAATCTCGTGCGCGCACCCACTTGAGTGTGCTGTTGCGCGGCAATCTGCAATTGATCCCGCTGGAGAGTGTGATCTATTTCAAAGCTGATCAAAAATACGTGACGGTGCGCCACGCGGCAGGACAGGTGCTGATTGAAGAATCGCTCAAGGATCTGGAAGAGGAATTCGGCGAGCACTTTTTCCGCATCCATCGCAACGCCCTGGCCGCCGCCGCCCACATCTCCGGCCTCGTCAAGGATCACGAAGGAAATTGTATGCTTGCCCTGCAAGGGATCGAAGAGCTGCTTGAGATCAGCCGCCGTCACCTGCCCGAGGTGCGCAAGCGGTTGACCAAGGGCTAACAGCTGTTGAAAAAATCCTTTGGAGGGCTTTTTCAACAGCCCGCTAGAGAGTAGCATAAGCATTCGAATTTACTCTCGCCCCGCACTATGCCCACTAACATTCTCCGTATCGCCACCCGTAAAAGTCCGCTTGCCGTATGGCAGGCTGAACACATCCGGGATCGTTTGATGGCGGCCCACCCGGCTCTCCGGATCGAACTGGTGCGCATGAGTACGCAGGGCGACAAGCTGCTCGATGCCCCGCTCGCCAAGGTTGGCGGCAAAGGGTTGTTTGTAAAGGAATTGGAGCAATGTCTGCTGGATGGTAGCGCCGATATCGCGGTGCACTCCATGAAAGATGTGCCGGTCGAGTTTCCCGAGGGTCTCCACTTGCCGGTCATCGGCAAACGCGAAGACCCGCGTGATGCCTTCGTCTCCCATCGCTATGCGCGGCTGGAGGATTTACCGCAAAGCGCGCACGTGGGGACATCCAGCCTGCGACGCCAGACTCAGTTGCATGCCCGCCGTCCCGACCTTAGCATCACCGCACTGCGCGGCAATGTGAATACGCGCCTGAAGAAACTCGACAACGGCGACTACGACGCCATCATCCTTGCCGTGGCGGGGCTGGTGCGGTTGGGGTTTGCGGATCGCATCACGCAGTATCTGGAACCCGATATCAGCCTGCCTGCGATAGGCCAAGGGGCCATCGGCATTGAATGCCGCAGCAACGATGCACGTGTGCATGACTTGATTAACGTTCTGCATGATCCCGTCACCGACACGTGCGTGCGCGCCGAACGCGCCATGAATGAGGGATTGCAGGGCGGCTGTCAGGTGCCCATCGCGGGTTATGCGGAAATTCATAACGGTGTGCTGACGCTGCGCGGTTTGGTAGGCAGGCCGGACGGCAGCGAGGTGGTGCGTGGCACGATCAGCGGCGATGAAAAGGAAGCGGTAAAGCTAGGAAAGACATTGGCCGAGGAATTGTTGGAGCGCGGCGCGCGCACCATCCTGCGCGATGTCTACGCCGATGAACGTTTCGCTGAGCTTAAGTAAGCTACCCCTCAACGGCGTTACCGTGGTGGTGACGCGCCCCGCGCATCAGGCGCAGGGTTTGCGCGCACTGATCGAAAGCAGGGGCGGAAAGGTCATCCTGTTTCCAGTGCTGGAAATTCAAGATACCGAAGATACCGGCCCGGTGCGCGCGCTCATTGAGCGGCTGGATGGGTTCGATATGGCGATCTTCATCAGCGCCAATGCCGTGCACAAGGCGTTGCCGATGATAACAGCGCGGGGGCCGTTGCCCTCCCAACTGCGGCTCGTCACTGTGGGTGAGGGCACCGCCAAGGCACTGCAAAAGTACGGCAGGAGCCCCGATCTCTGCCCGCGCGAACAATCCAGCAGCGAGGCCCTGCTGGCCCTGCCTGAGATGCAGCAGGTGCGCGGCAAGAACATCGTGATCTTCCGCGGCGAGGGTGGCCGCGAGCTGTTGGGCGATACCCTGCGGCAACGCGGCGCCAACGTGGTCTATGCGGAGGTGTACCGGCGGGCCAGACCGGCGACCGACCCAGGCGAACTGCACGATGAGTTACGGCGTGGTAAAGTGGGCGTTATCAGCGTGACGAGCAACACAGGATTGGTTAATCTATTAGAGTTGGCGGGACCCGCTGTCCGGAACAGCCTACTGGCCACCCCGCTGGTGGTGATGAGTGAGCGTAACATTGAACATGCCCGCAGGCTGGGCTTTGCCGGGCCGATAGCGATGGCAAAACAAGCCAGCGATGCAGGGTTGGTCGAGGCGATCGAGGATTTGGTCAAAACGAGAACAACGGCATGAATGAGACAGAGCCCAGCGCCGAGGCAGAAAAGGCCGCTCCTCTCCCTCAAAAAATCAGGGGAAGAGGGTTACTCACGTTATTCGCCTTACTGGCCGTGGTGCTTGCCATTGCAGCGGCTGCCGGGAGTTATCTCACCTGGCGGGCATTCACCGATGCCGAACAATCCAGCACCCAACATTTGGCAGCAGCCGAGCAGCAGCTTACTACCCTGCGTGAAGACACGCAGCATCTCAAACAAGATCTCTCCGAGCAGGTTACCGCTCGCCTGAAAGCCCTGCAGGACGAACAACGCTCCCAGCAAACCTCACTCGCCGCGCTGCATGCTCAATTGCGCCGCCAGGGCACGAGCCAGGCCGTGGCCGAAGCTGAATATCTGGTACGTATCGCCAATCACCGGCTGGCCCTGGAGCGTGACCTGCCAGGCGCATTGCAGTCCCTCGGCCTGGCCGATCAACGCCTGCAGGAGAGCAACGACCCGGCCGCCTCCGAGATTCGCATGAAACTGAAGGAAGATCTCGACAATCTACTGGCCGTCAAGCTGCCTGATTTTGGAAAACTGGCGCGGACACTCACCGAAATGGGCGAGGAAGTGACTGATTTACCGTTATCCGGCCGTCAGTCCACCGGCGCCACGTCCACTTCCTCAAAGGCCGAGCCGCATGGCTGGCGTGAGGCGCTGGGCAAGCTGTGGGATGACATTAACGGCCTCATCGTTATCCGTCACGGGATGAAAGGGTCCTCACCGCTGCTGTCTCCCAATGAAGAATTTATCCTGCGGCAAAATCTGCGCCTGGAATTTGCCACTGCCCGATTTGCCCTGCTGCAAGGTAACACCCGAATTTTCCGCGATGTTCTGCGCTCCGTCCGTACTCTCCTCACCACCCATTTCGACACGGAGGCTCAGCCTGTCCAATCCATGCTCGCCCGCATTACGGAACTAGAGCAAACCGAGCTACAACCCTACCTGCCACCCGCCTCGCTCTCCCTGCAGTTGCTGCAGGCGCATATCCGGCGAGATAGCGCGTCTGCGGCAGAGGAGCCCCAAGATCGCAACTCCAGTGAGCCCGGGGGAGCAGGAAGGTTAGTTCCAGAATCTGACCTTCCTGAAAATCTCCAACATAATAACGCCAGCGAGTCCGGCACAGCAGAGATGCCCGCGCCATGAGAGTACTCATCACCTCGATTGTCGTGTTTTTTCTCGCCACGGCGGCGGCCTTGCTGATCCAAAACGACCCAGGTTACGTGGTGCTGGGACGGGGGCCATGGCGCGCTGAAACCACACTCACTTTTTTTATCATTTTGACGTTATTCGGTTTTGCAGTGCTGTACGTCCTCACCCGTTTTATCATCAAAACCTTGACTCTGCCGCGCCGCATGCAGGCTTGGCGGCGGGAGCGGCTGGCTCATAAGGGACGACTGGCGCTCACCCGCGGCCTGACCCTGCTCGAAGAAGGTAAATGGGAAACGGCTGAGAAAAACCTGCTCAAATACATCGCTCACAGCGAGGCCCC
>DATMXC010000042.1:0-6712 GCA_035561915.1 Gammaproteobacteria bacterium | reverse complement strand
TAGCATGGTGTTCGTAAGTCTGGTCAGCGCCGGATGCGCTTCGACGGTCGGAAAGTTCTACTCAGGCTCTGAACAACCCAGCAGCAAGATTGCGGTAATCAAAAACAACCCCATGATCAGGGACATAATGGATAGAGGCGTTGTGATAAGCAGCGTAGACGGGGCGAAAGTCGGTTTAAGCACCTACGCCGTACAGTTGTTACCCGGCCCGCATACCTTGGGCGTGCAGTGCAGTTTCCGTGTGGACCCCACGATGCTGGGTAGCCCATTTGAGCCCACGACCACCAATGTGCGCAAGTCCCAACTGCGTCAGTACCCGGCCTCGTTAGATGTACGCGTCGAAGCAGGTCATGTCTATCAACCTCAGGTCTTCCTGCAGCCCGATCAGACCTGCAAGGTATGGCTGGTGGATGTCACAGGTCGTTAAAGCGGGGCATGTAAGGCGTGAAGAGTGAGGGGTGAGAGGTGAGGCGCGAGGCCGACCGGCAACCGCCGGCCGAATCTACCAATATCGTATACGGCCTACACGCCGTGTTGGCTGCACTTTCACAACCCGAGAATAACGTCACTGAGCTATGGCTGGATGGCTCACGCCGCGACGAGCGGATTAGAAGGTTAATCGCCACAGCGGAGAAGGCAGGGGCCGCTCTGCATAAGGTCGCTCGCCACGAACTGGATGCCCTGGCGCCTGGTGCCAGACACCAGGGGGTCGTGGCTCAATGTAAGAGTCCTCCTTCTTACACTGAATCGGATTTGCTCCCACTGCTGGCAGCGCTCGATGAACCCGCCTTTCTGCTGGTACTGGACGGCGTGCAAGACCCCCACAATCTGGGTGCCTGCCTACGCAGTGCGGAAGCGGCCGGCGTGCATGGAGTGATCGTGCCCCGCGATCGCGCCGCATCGTTGACGCCTACGGTACGCAAAGTGGCCAGCGGCGCCGCTGAGGTTCTGCCGGTGTTTCAGGTGACCAACCTGGCGCGCGCGTTGCGATCCATCAAAGAACAGGGGGTATGGCTGATCGGGGCGGCGGGAGATGCCGAGGCCAGCCTCTATCAAGCCGATCTGCGCGGCCCCTTGGCCGTGGTGATGGGCGGGGAGGGCGGTGGCTTGCGGCGCCTCACCCGCGAGCTGTGCGATCATCTGATCCATATCCCCATGGCCGGGACTGTAGAGAGCTTAAACGTATCGGTGGCGGCGGGCATTTGCCTGTTCGAAGCCGTGCGCCAGCGCGGGGGTGCATGAATCGCTGCACGGCTACAGACAATAATCAGATTGTCACGGGCGTCCAACACGTTTATAATCAACACTGTTATTAGACCTCTGTGCCGCCGGGGGTTGAAAAACTCTGTTTTTCAACCTCTTGCTGGAGGCGATCCAATAACTCCTTGCCTTACCGCCTCGTCGGAAGGCTTAACCCATGAGGAGCGTTATGCGACATTATGAAATCGTGTTTCTGGTCCACCCTGACCAGAGTGAACAAGTCCCCGCCATGCTGGACCGTTACCGTACCCTGATCGAAGGCAAGGGTGGGGCGATTCACCGCCTGGAAGACTGGGGCCGGCGTCCGTTGGCCTACCCCATCAATAAGATACACAAGGCTCACTATGTACTCATGAATATCGAGTGCGGGCAAGAGACCCTAGATGAACTCACCAGCGCCTTCAGATTCAACGACGCCGTCATCCGTAATCTGGTCATTGCGCGTGATGAGGCCGTCACCGAGCCCTCGCCGTTAGTGAAATCAAAAGATGATCGCGAAGAGTCCGACATCGTCGCGACCCGGTTTGGCGGCGCAGTCGAGGATGAAGAAGAGGTTGCCCTGGAAAGCATCCCTGATGGCGCTGACGAAAGCGCAGCACTGCCGTAGCTTCTAAATACTGCCAACTTTCGAGATATATATAATGAAACCCAAGATGAGACCTAAGACAGACATTCCCCGTTTTTTCCGCCGCAGGAAGTTTTGCCGGTTCACCGCCGAAGGTACCAAGGAGATTGATTACAAGGATCTCTCGGTATTGAAAAATTACGTCAGCGAAAACGGCAAGATCGTACCCAGCCGTATCACCGGCACCAAAGCGCGTTACCAGAGGCAGTTGGGCACGGCGATCAAGCGCGCCCGATTCCTGGCGCTGCTGCCCTATTGCGATTCCCACTTAAAATAATTGAAGTTGAGGTGTAGTGATGGACGTTATCCTGCTTGAAAAGGTGCAGAATCTCGGTAATCTAGGCGACAAGGTTTCGGTGAGATCCGGCTATGGTAGGAATTACTTGATCCCGCAAGGCAAGGCGGCGTCGGCCACTCCTGTCAATCTTGCCAAGTTCGAAGCCCGCCGCGCGGAACTGGAAAAGGCCGCTGCGGAAAATCTCGCGGCTGCGCAGGCGCGTGAGCAGGCGTTGCGTGCTCTGGGCAGTGTTGCCATCATGAGCAAGGCCGGTGACGAGGGCAAGCTGTTTGGCTCGGTCGGCACCACCGATATTGCCGAAGCCCTGGCTAAGGCGGGAATCAAGGTTGAGAAACAAGAGATCCGTATGCCTTACGGACCGTTGCGTACCTTGGGTGAGCATGAGGTCGCCATACATCTGCACACCGACATCAACGTTGCGGTAAAGATCATCATCACGCCTGAAGCTTAGATTTAAATAATAGACGGTTGAAGGGGCGCCTCGACAATTCGAGGCGCCTTAATCTCTAACATGAGGTGACTCTTTGTAACGACTATGCAAGAGCTTACCTACCCCGCGAACGTTACCCCGTTTGACGCACCAACCGCTGCGCTCAAAGTCCCCCCTCATTCCATAGAGGCCGAGCAGTCCTTGCTAGGCGGCCTGATGCTCGACAACAGCGCGTGGGATCAGATCGCGGACATCGTGGATGAAGAGGATTTCTACCGGCGCGATCACCGTCTGATCTTCCGCGCCATCCGCGAGCTCGCCAATCACAGCAACCCCTATGATGTCGTGACGCTGTCCGACTGGCTGAAGAACCTCGGCGAGCTTGACCAAGCGGGAGGGCTCGCCTATCTCGGCACGCTCGCCAACAACACACCCAGCGCCGCGAATATCAAGTCTTACGCCCATATCGTGCGGGAGCGTTCGGTTCTGCGTCAGTTGGCGCAGGTGGGGACGGAAATCAGCAACAGCGCCTTCAAACCGGAAGGGCGGGACAGCATCGAGTTGCTCGACGAAGCTGAAAAAAGGGTGTTCGCTATCGCCGAACAAGGGGCTCACGGCAAGCGCAGTTTCGCCAATATCAAGCACCTGGTGGCGCGCGCCATGGAGCGCATTGACACCCTGTTTCAATCCGATAGCCCGCTGACCGGTATCGCCACCGGCTTTACCGACCTGGATGACATGACATCGGGCCTGCAAAACGCCGATCTCGTCATCGTCGCGGGGCGTCCCTCGATGGGTAAGACCAGTTTTGCCATGAATATCGCCGAGCATGCCGCGATCAAGGGCCAATTGCCGGTCGCCATCTTCAGCATGGAGATGCCCGCCGAACAGCTCGCCCTGCGCATGCTGTCGTCGCTCGGCCGCATAGATCAGCACAGGGTGCGCACAGGCAAGCTGGAGGATGAAGACTGGCCGCGTCTCACCTCGGCGGTCGGCATCCTGGCCGAGGCGAAGATGTTCATAGACGATAGCCCCGCACTCACCCCCACGGAACTGCGCGCCCGCGCCCGCCGCCTGAAGCGCGAACACGGCCTGGGCTTGATCGTGATTGACTACTTACAGCTCATGCAGGGCTCCGGCAACAAGGAAAACCGCACCAACGAAATTTCAGAAATATCACGCTCACTCAAGGCCTTAGCGAAGGAACTTAATGTGCCTGTAATGGCCTTGTCGCAGCTTAATCGCAACCTTGAACAACGTCCCAACAAGCGCCCGGTGATGTCCGACCTGCGTGAATCCGGCGGTATCGAACAGGATGCCGACATTATCATTTTTATCTACCGTGATGAGGTCTACAACGAAGACAGCCCCGACAAGGGCAGCGCCGAGATCATCATCGGCAAGCAGCGTAACGGCCCCATCGGCACCACTCGCCTGACCTTCCTCGCCCAATACACCCGCTTTGAAAATTTTGTCCCGAACGTCTATAGCCATGACGGTTATGGCGGCGGGCGCGGCTAGTCTGTCCTCTCGTTAGAACGTGCGTAATAGCTGCGCGATCACGCGGGCGCTGATAGATCTCGCTGCCTTGCGGCATAACCTGCGCCGGGTACGTGTAGCCGCTCCCGGCAGGCGCATTATGGCCATCATCAAGGCCGATGCCTACGGCCACGGGCTGATACGTATCGCCCGCGCCTTGGCCTCCGGTGTAGACAGTGTGGGTGTGGCGCGGCTGGAAGAGGCCGTGCGCCTGCGCGATGCGGGCATCGCTCAGCCCATCACCCTGCTCGAAGGCTTTCTCGAAGCCGCTGAGCTTGCCGTGATTGTGCAACAGCGGCTCAACGTGGTGGTTCATCGTCTCGAACAAATCGCTATTCTCGAACAGGCCTCTCTTGACGTACAAGGAAGTACTAATGTCGCGGGAGGCAGGACGCCGGGAGCGACCAAACAACCACTGGGCGTCTGGCTGAAGGTCGACACCGGCATGCACCGTCTGGGCATCGCCCCCGCCGAGGTCAAGCAGGCTTGGCAGCGCTTGCAATTCTGTTCAGGTATTGAGACCTTGGGTCTCATGACCCATCTCGCCAATGCCGATGACCGCAGCGACAACGTCACCCTGCGGCAGTTAGAATATTTTAATCAGACAACGGCCGGGATCACCGCACCGCGCTCTATCGCCAACTCGGCGGGGATACTGGGCTGGCCGGAGAGCCATGTCGATTGGGTGCGCCCCGGCGTCATGCTGTACGGCGTCTCGCCCTTTACCGGAGGTCACGGCGAACAGGAAGGGCTGCAACCGGTGATGACGCTATGCTCCCGCCTGATCGCCGTAAATCGCCTTCATAAAGGTGATGCCGTGGGTTATGGTGGGAGT
Source organism: Gammaproteobacteria bacterium (assembly GCA_035561915.1). GTDB lineage: Bacteria > Pseudomonadota > Gammaproteobacteria > SURF-13 > SURF-13 > JACPZD01. The sequence continues at coordinate 1,725 of DATMXC010000042.1, read as the reverse complement.
TGGGTGTGCCCGGAGGACATGCCGGTGGGTGTCATCGCCGCGGGATACGGCGACGGCTACCCGCGTCATGCCGAATCCGGTACGCCGGTGCTGGTGAACGGCCGGCGAGTTCCGCTCATCGGCCGGGTCTCCATGGACATGATCACGGTGGATTTGCGTAGCCAGCCGCAGGCCCAAGTGGGCGATCCTGTCGTGTTATGGGGTAAGGGGCTGCCGGTGGAGGAGATCGCCCGGTATGCCTCGACCATCCCCTATGAACTGCTGTGCGGGGTGGCGCGCAGGGTGGAGTTTGTCGAGATCACTAAGGAGCCGCAAAATGAGTTTACATGATTTATTTTGCGGCTCCTTAGTGAAAAAACCCGTTTATCTACCCCCACCCTGTCCCGCCCCCTAAACAGGGGGCGGGGACGTGTAAGAAAGTGTCGGCTAAAGAACTGACATATTGGTGACCCTGATGGCCAAGGATAAACTGCTCTATAGCTGCACCGAATGCGGTGCGCAGGCGCCCAAGTGGTCCGGCCAGTGCCCGGAGTGCGGAGCGTGGAACAGTTTGATCGAGACCGTAGCCGCGGCAGCGAGCCCACGCAGCGCACGCTTTACGGGTTATGCTGGAGAGTCGCAGGTGCAGACACTGGCCGAGGTGGACGGTCAGGCCGAATCGCGCACGCCCACTGGGCTGGGCGAACTCGATCGGGTGCTGGGCGGCGGACTGGTGGCGGGCGGCGTGGTGCTGATAGGCGGTGATCCAGGCATCGGCAAGTCTACCCTGTTATTGCAAACCCTCGCCTCGCTCCACAGCCGCATGGCGGCCCTCTATGTCACGGGTGAAGAATCGCTGCAACAGGTCAGTATGCGCGGCCAGCGCTTGTCGCTGGCAACGGCGGGTTTGCGTTTGCTCACCGAAACCCGCGTGGAGCGGATCATTGCGCTCGCCCAACAGATGCTGCCGCAGGTGATCGTGATAGATTCCATCCAAACCATTTACACCGAGTTGCTGCAATCCGCGCCGGGTTCGGTCGCTCAGGTGCGTGAGAGCGCCGCGCAACTGGTGCGCTACGCCAAGCAAACCGGCACGGCGCTGTTTCTGGTTGGGCACGTGACCAAGGAGGGCGCGCTCGCCGGGCCCCGCGTGCTCGAGCACATGGTGGACACGGTGCTGTATTTTGAGGGCGACAGCGGCAGCGCCTTTCGCGTGATTCGTGCCATCAAAAACCGCTACGGCGCGGTGAATGAACTGGGCGTATTCGCCATGACCGAAAAGGGTCTCAAGGAGGTCAGCAATCCCTCGGCCATTTTTCTCTCGCGTCATGAGCAACCCGTGCCCGGCAGCGTCATTATGGTGACGCGCGAGGGCAGCCGGCCGTTGCTGGTCGAGGTGCAGGCTTTGGTGGACGACAGCCACGCCGCGAATCCGCGGCGCGTCACCCTGGGGTTGGAACAAAATCGTTTGGCGATGCTGCTTGCCGTATTGCACCGCCACGGCGGAGTGGCGATGTACGACCAGGATGTCTTTGTAAACGTGGTGGGCGGGGTGCGTATTACCGAAACCGGGGCCGACCTCGCAGTGGTGCTCGCGGCGGTTTCCAGCCTGCGCAATAAGCCGCTACCGCAAGACCTGGTGGTGTTTGGCGAGATGGGTCTCGCCGGAGAGATCCGCCCGGTGCAGAGTGGTCAGGAACGCTTGAAGGAGGCCGCCAAACATGGCTTCAAGCGCGCCATCATCCC
>DATMXC010000041.1:0-2383 GCA_035561915.1 Gammaproteobacteria bacterium | reverse complement strand
TGGGGCGCACCTTGAAGATCAGCCGCAGCGCGGTGTGGAAGCGGATTCGAATCTTGGTTAAATCCGGCATCGAGGTCTATGCAGTGCCCGGCCGAGGCTACCGGCTGACAGAGCCCGTAGAACTGTTGGATAGCTCTGCCATCCTCGCCGGTTTGAATGACAAGGCGCGCCGCCTGCTCAGCGGGCTCGATATCCTCACCGAGGTAGACTCGACGAATCTTTATCTGCTGCAGAAAGCCAATGCAGGTGCGCCGGGCGGCTACGCCTGCCTCGCCGAGCGGCAACACGCCGGGCGCGGCCGGCGCGGCCGGCAATGGCTATCTCCCTTCGGCGGGAACATCTATCTGTCGCTGTTATGGCGCTTTGCCGAACAAACCCCCGCCCTCTCCGGTTTGAGTTTGGCCATCGGCATCGCTGTCACGAATAGCCTGGAGACGCTGGGGGTCACCGGGATCGGTGTAAAATGGCCTAATGACATACTCTGGCAAGGACGCAAACTCGCCGGTATCTTGCTGGACACGGCCGGTGAGGCCGCAGGGCCTTGTCATGTCGTCGCCGGGATCGGCATCAACGTCGCCATGCCCGCGGGAGCAGCCATCTCACAGCCATGGATAGACCTGCGCGAGATAGTGGGCCACAGGATTGCGCGCAATGCACTTGCCGGGAGGGTCCTGCAACACCTGCTGCTTACTCTCCATCAATTTCAGCAGAACGGTCTTGCTCCCTTTCTTCCGGAGTGGGGCAGGCTCGACCTGCTGAAAGATAAAGACGTGACCGTGCGGCTTGCCGATCGCACGGTCACCGGGCGCGCGCAAGGCGTGAATCAACAAGGTGCCTTGCTGGTCGCGCACGGCGGCGAGACGCGAGCCTATTACTCGGGCGAGGTGAGCGTGAGAGGTACCCTTGAATGAACGCAGAACATACATTACTGCTCGACATCGGCAACAGCCGCATCAAGTGGGGCTTTTTGAGAGAGGGCGTTATTCGCGGCGCCGGTGGCGCAGCACACGGCGAATGCCCGCCGGACGACCTCATCGCGATCTGGGGCGAGCGGCCCGCGCGGCTAGTGGTCTCCAATGTGCGCGGTGAAGAATTCGCCGCCACGCTTACCGCTTGTACACTCAATGCCTGGAACCTTCGGCCGGAGTTTATTACCCCCTCAAGGCAAGCTTTTGGCGTGACCAATACCTACCGCGACGCTGAAAAATTGGGCGCCGACCGCTGGGCGGCGCTGATTGCGGCGCACCATCTCCATCCCGGCACAGCCTGCATCGTTGATTGTGGAACGGCGATCACCATTGACACCCTTAGCGCCGAAGGCAAGCACCTGGGTGGGTTGATACTCCCGGGGCTTACGACGATGCGCAAGGCGCTCAGCAGCCAAACCGCCACACTGCCGATGGCACTGGAGCAACAGGTCTCAGCGCTTACGCCCCTGGCTCAAGACACCCGGCAGGCCATCCTACAAGGGACATTGTATGCGGCCATCGCCGCGATTGAGCGCGTGCGAGCTGATCTCTCAAGCCGTTTTGCGATACAATCCTGGCTCATCACAGGCGGCGACGCTGCACAGCTCCTGCCGCTGTTGGGCGTTACATTCAGACATGCACCTGATCTGGTGTTACAGGGCCTTGCCATCATCGCGGGAGATGATAAATGAAATGGTTATTCGGCTTGCTGGTGGTGCTGAACCTGGGATTTTTGGCCTGGCAAATCCAGTATCCTCACATCGTTTCCGCCGCAAGCAGTCCGGCGCCCGGACCGGAAGTCAAACGCCTCCTCTTGTTGCGGGAGGTGGATAGCACCCAACTCAAGCTCATACCGCCGCAAAGTACCGGCACTCACCCGGAATAAATTGCCTTCGCGTATCACCCTGCCTACAATGGTGGACGGCATCACCGAAACCTTTTCAAGCTGGCGTAGCTCAGTTGGTAGAGCAGCTGATTTGTAATCAGCCGGTCGGGGGTTCAATTCCTCTCGCCAGCTCCAAACAATTTATGTATCTCACTTCACTCTGACGTATGGAGCTTAATTGATGAAGGCCATGATACTGGCTGCGGGTAGCGGCACCCGGTTACGGCCGCTAACTCACGACTTACCCAAGCCCATGCTGCCGCTGCTCGGCAAGCCGGTGCTGGAATATCTGATCGAACACCTGGCAAGCGCAGGCATAAAGCAGATCATGATTAACACCAGTCACATGGCCCCCGCCATCGAACAATATTTCGGTCACGGCCAGCGGTTCGGCGTGCAGATCGGTTATTCGTTCGAAGGCCACATCGAGAACAACAAGATCTTCCCCAATCCTATCGGCTCCGCAGGCGGGCTGCGCAAGATTCAGGACCTGGGCGGTTTCTTTGATGAGACCACCCTGGTATTGTGC
>DATMXC010000040.1:0-11215 GCA_035561915.1 Gammaproteobacteria bacterium | reverse complement strand
CCGTAAGTCAGCCTGCTTTGGTCAAGGCGACGCTGCGGGAAGACTCGCCACAAGATTTTCTTAACGGCGTACAGCGCATTCTGCGCTATATCCGCGAGGGCGATGTGTTTCAGGTCAATCTCTCGCGTGCATGGCGGGCTGAGCTGCGAAGTGATCTCACTGCGGCCGATATCTATCAAAGTCTGCGCGAAGCCAATCCGGCGCCGTTTGCCGGTTTGGCCGTGTACGGCGATAGCGCTATTATCAGTTCTTCTCCGGAGCGATTAGTTTGTGTGCGAGGCGATTACGTAGCAACCCGTCCGATAGCTGGCACGCAACCCAGGCGCGAGAATCACGGCGCCGATGTGGCGGATATTCAGACTCTGTTAGCCCATCCCAAAGAACGCGCGGAGCATATTATGCTGATTGATCTCGAACGCAATGATCTGGGTAGGGTGTGTGTGCCGGGCAGCGTGCGCGTGGAAGAGCTGATGACGACGGAGAGCTACGCCCACGTGCACCACATCGTGTCCAATGTATCCGGGAGATTGCGGCCCGGCATCACACCCGGCCAGGTGATCCGCGCCGTCTTTCCGGGCGGCACCATCACCGGTTGCCCGAAAGTGCGTTGTATGGAGATCATCGCTGAACTGGAGCAGACCTCACGCGGCCCTTACACCGGTGCGATGGGTTATCTTAATCACGACGGCAGCATGGATTTGAATATACTGATCCGGACGCTGGTTAAACAAGGCAAGCAGATCAGCCTGCGCGCAGGGGCGGGCATCGTCGCGGATTCCATTCCAGAACGAGAATTGGAAGAGACGCACGCCAAGGCGCGCGGCTTGCTGCGGGCATTGGGAACCGGAATATGAGGTGCCCATGATGCTCATTAACGGCAAACCCGCAGAGCAGATCAGCGCACAGGATCGCGGCCTGCACTATGGCGATGGCCTGTTTGAAACGATTGCTGTAAAAAACGGTGTCCTGCTGTTGTGGGACAGACACATGCTGCGGCTTAATTCGGGTTGCAGTAAGCTCGGCATCCCGCAGCCGGATTACCCGTTATTACGTGCGGAAGCTCAACAAATCTGTGATGGCGCTGAGCAAGCCGTGCTCAAAATCATTATTACACGAGGCTCAGCCGGGCGTGGCTATCGGGCGCCCATAAATGTCATCCCCACCCGCATAGTGGCGCGTTATTCATGGCCTGAATGGCCTCAGCGCTGTTGGCAAGAAGGCGTGTACGTGCGTATTTGTCAAACACGTTTGGGCATTAACCCGTTGCTTGCCGGCATCAAGCACCTTAACAGGCTCGAACAAGTGCTGGCGCGCAGCGAGTGGGACGACCCGGATATTCCAGAAGGTCTGATGCTGGATCAGACAGGGAACGTTATCGAGGCCACCCAGAGTAATCTCTTCATCGTGAACGGGGGACGACTGCTCACCCCTGATTTGTCATCAAGCGGTGTGGCTGGCATCATGCGGGCGTGTATCATCGAGATCGCAGCTAAGCTATCCATTCCTTGCACCGTTACTCGGCTCACACTCGCCGAAGTGCAAGCCGCAGAGGAGGTCTTTTTGTGCAACAGCCTGATAGCTGTATGGCCGGTCCGCGAGATCGCCGGTACAGTGCTGAAACCGGGACCAATAACAGCACTAATTTATGAGCATATACAAAGTCATAGCATATAATGTTAAAGTTTTTTATAAGATCATTGGGGCTGCTAATCATTGTCATTACCCTGCTGGCGGCGGGTGCGGCTATCGAGTATCGGCACTTTATCCATACACCACTTGCCATAGGCGCCAGCCCCTTCCATTACGAAATCAAGGCTGGGACAAGCCTGAAAGGCATCGCGAGTGACCTGCACCGGCGTGGTGTCTTGGCGCACCCTTACTACCTGGTCTGGCTGGCGCAATGGCAGGGGAGGGCGCAACAGATCAAGATGGGTGAGTACGAAATTAAACCCGGCACGATGCCGCTGGAGTTGCTGGACCAATTGGTGGCGGGCCAGGTTGTGGAATACTCGCTCACGGTCGTGGAGGGGTGGACCTTCAAACAATTCCGCGAGGCCGTGCAGCGTCATCCGGCCTTGCAACAAACGCTCGCGGGACTCAGCGACCAGCAACTCATGGAGCACCTGGGACGGAAAGGGGAACACCCGGAGGGACGTTTTTATCCCGATAGCTATCACTTCCCCAAGGACGCCACGGATTCCGCCTTTTACCAGCGCGCCTATCACACGATGCAAGAGTATCTGGACAAAGAGTGGGCGAGCCGCGATCCAAATTTGCCGCTCAAGACATCTTATGAGGCTTTGATCTTGGCCTCGATCGTGGAAAGAGAAACCGCCGTGCCGAGCGAACGCCCTACCATCGCGGGCGTATTTTTACGCCGTCTGCAAGCCGGTATGCGCCTACAGACCGACCCCACGGTTATCTATGGTTTGGGTAGCCATTTCGATGGCAATCTACGCCGTCGCGACTTGGAGCGCGACAATCCATACAACACCTATACGCGCGCCGGCCTGCCGCCCACCCCCATCGCCTTGCCGGGCGCCGCCTCTATTCATGCGGTACTGCATCCCGCAGGTGGGAAATCGCTCTTTTTTGTCGCACGCGGAGACGGCAGTCACACATTTTCGGAGACCCTCGAAGAACATAACCAGGCGGTACAAAAGTATCAGGTGAATCCGCACAAACAGGAACCGCACACACCATGAACCGTGGCCGCTTCATCACTGTAGAAGGCGTGGAAGGCGCGGGCAAAAGCACTTGCATCGGCTATATTCGTGATTCGCTCACAAATACGGGCAAACAGGTCCTCGTTACCCGCGAGCCCGGCGGCACGGGTTTGTCAGAAGAGATCCGCGACCTCCTGCTCGCGCATCGGCAAGAGGGCGTGGCAGTTGAGACTGAAACCCTGCTCGTGTTCGCCGCGCGCGCCGAGCATCTTGCCCGGGTGATCCGTCCCGCGCTCGCCGCCGGGCAGTGGGTGCTGTGCGACCGCTTCACCGAGGCCACCTATGCCTATCAAGGCGGCGGGCGAGGACTCGCGCGCGAACGTATCGAAGTTCTGGAGCAATGGCTACAAGGCGATCTGCGTCCCGATATCGTCTTGCTGCTGGACATCCCGGTGCGCCTTGGCTTGGAACGGGCCGCACAACGCAGTGCGCGCGACCGCTTCGAGAGCGAGGATCCGGCTTTTTTCGAACGGGTACGGGCTGCTTATCTCGACCAGGCGCATCGGCATCCACAACGATTTCGTGTCATAGACGCCTCCCGTGAACTTGCACAGGTGCAACGCCAGATCAAACAGGTTATGGATGAATTATTATCATGACAATACCATGGTAATTTATACGCAATCAGAACGGGATATTTATCCTTGGCAACGTCCTCTCTGGGAACGTCTACAGACTCTCCGCAACGCCCAGCGTCTGCCGCACGCCCTGCTTTTCCAAGGCGCTACCGGGCTCGGAAAATCGCATCTGGTGCACGTCTTCGCCCAGTCCCTGCTGTGTACGCAGCCTGACTCAGAGAGCCGGCCGTGCGGACGATGCCGTAACTGCTTACTGTATCTCGCGGGCAATCATCCCGACTTTTTCCAGATATTTCCCGAAGAGGGCGGCGACAAACCCATTAAGGTAGACCAGGTGCGTGAGCTTAATCGCGTGATGACCCTCAAGAGTCATGGCGGAGGTTATAAGATTGCGATCATCAGCCCGGCCGAGCAGATGAACGTCGCAGCCGCCAACAGCCTGCTCAAGATACTCGAAGAGCCACCTCCGCAAACGCTGCTGATACTCATCAGTCACACTCCCGGACTGTTACTTCCGACTATCCGCAGCCGCTGCCAGAACCTGCACTTCGAAACCCCGCCGAGTGATGTGGCGCTCACCTGGCTCAGCGCGCAGTTAGGCCCTTCAACAAATGCCTCTGAATTGCTCAACGTCGGCCACGGTGCGCCACTCACTGCACTGGCGCTTGCCGCGAGCGACGTACTTAAACACAGACTGGCCCTGCTTGCGGATCTGGAACGCCTGCTGCAACGGCAGGCCGATCCGGTGGTCATCGCCGCCGCGTGGTCACAAAACCCTGTGGCGGAAACCTTGAATCAGTTGTTGTCCTGGATCGGCGATATGATAAGGCTGCGTCATGCTCCTGACCCGCCTTATCTCGCCAACCCGGATCTTACGCCGCGTCTCAAGCAGCTTGCTGCGCAGTTCGATCTCAAGCCCCTATACCGGTTACTGGATCAGGTGCAGGGCGCCTTGCTGCTTAGCAGCCGCCCACTCAACCCCCAGCTTTTATTGGAGGATGTGCTAATATCCTGGCTGAATATAACCGGTACGGTTGTTGCTTCCGCTTAGACAAGAGGAGATTACCTACATGGCAGATCAACCCACGGCAATGCCCGCCCGTCAGGGCATAGTATCCGTCACCCTCAAGGATAAGGCCGCCCTGTACAGCGCCTATATGCCCTTCGTCAAACACGGCGGGCTGTTCATCGCCACCAACAAGGCTTATCAACTGGGTGACGAGATCTTTCTGCTGCTTTCCCTCATGAACGAACCGGAGAAATTCCCCATTGCCGGCCGGGTGGTTTGGATCACCCCCAAGGGCGCCCAAGGCGGGCGTCAGGCCGGTATCGGGGTACAGTTCAGCGATTTGGACGGCGGTGCCGCGCGTAACAAGATCGAAGGCTATCTCGCGGGAATGCTGCAAGGCGAACGCGAAACCCTCACCATGTAGCATGCAATGTTTATTGACTCCCACTGCCACCTCGACCGTCTCGATCTTACTGCTTATAACGGTGACATCAGCGGCGCGATTGAAAGCGCCGGCCGCGCGGGCGTCACGCACATGCTCTGCGTGTGCATCACCCTGGAAAATTTTCCCGCCGTACTCGATCTCGCGCGGCGTTTTGATAACGTCTATGCCTCGGTCGGCGTACACCCGACGGAACAAAACTGTATAGAACCCGCTGTTGAAAAACTTGTTGAATTGGCTCGTGATCCGCGTGTCGTCGCCATTGGCGAGACCGGTCTCGATTATTTCCACTGCAAGGGCGATCTCATCTGGCAGCATGAACGTTTTCGCACCCACATCCGCGCTTCTAAACTGAGCGGCAAACCCCTCATCGTCCACACCCGCGACGCCAAGGAAGATACCTTGAGAATCATGAAGGAGGAGGGCGCCCATGAGATCGGCGGGGTGATGCACTGTTTCACCGAAGACTGGGAAACCGCCCGTCAGGCACTGGATCTTAATTTCTACATCTCATTTTCCGGCATCGTGACCTTCCCCAAAGCAACGATTCTGCACGATGTTGCCGCACACGTGCCTTTGGATCGTCTCCTGATAGAAACCGACTCCCCCTATCTGGCCCCGGCGCCGTTTCGCGGCAAGACTAATCAGCCCGCCTACGTGAGTTACGTCGCTCAGAAAATCGCCGAACTGCGTAACCAGCCTATCGAGATCATTGCTGAGGCCAGTACGCAAAACTTCTTCAGATTGTTTAGCAGGGCGCAGCTCCATTCCTAACCAAACATCCTGGGAAAACCCTAATCGCTACAACTTCTACTTCGCATAATATATATTATGTTAAATGATGGCCCAACGCCAAGACGTGTGGTCAGCTTCTGATAGGAGGTGTTTGACGAAACGGAAATTAAAGTACGCTCGTAACTCACAAATAATTTCACTTGACACATTTAAAACTACATGCCTTAAATACTTCCTACGAACAGCCGACGCAAAGCATGTTCGTTGACGTTGCGGAAAACAACAAACAGTCATATCGCATGTAGTCTGGGAGGACGCATGAACTATTTCTTTTCCGCAAGTTGTAAGTTAATCCAGCTGGCCATCCCCCTGAGTTTCACATCTATCTCGCTCCTACGCGCCGCTTTTGGGCGGTTCAGGAAACGAAGTTATCTTCCCTTTTGGGTATTAAGCCATGTTGAACTTAAGCGACAAGTGGGCTCTGCAACTTATCTCACAACCGGAGACCGGCATGGGTTATCAGGTAGCGACAATCGTTCTGAAGTCGGGCGCACGCTATAATCAGGTGGTTATCGACTCAGGTCGTATCACGAGTATCCGCGGGATGGGCGACATTCCCTTCCGAGAAGATGAAATCGCGGAAATCATCGTGACGCACGACAAGTGGGATTTTTCGAAAGAGAAAAGATCGATGGGGTCAGACTCGATAGATATTTAAGAGGGAGCGATAGCGGACGAGTGGTCTGCGACGCCCCCCGCGTAGCCGGAGGGCCGGATGTTTTGTCGGAGTCCGCGCGGTAGCGCGGGCGGAGACAAAACATAAGGCAACCGAACCGGCGTAAAGTCATTGTGGAAGCCAGGGTGCGCCGCGAAGAGGCGCGCCGTGGCGGACGGCCGAAGGCAACACTCGTCGCCAGTTTTTCGCTCTCGAAATCGGATGGATCCATTTCGGGTTTCGCGAATAATGGCGACGCAATCGGATAACTTGATCTCGTACTACAAGGACAAGTTAAAAAACCTGTCGCCAGAACAAGCCATAGCATTCCTTCTTACCGAACTGAATAAACCTGATATTGGCTTTCGGATAAAACCCCCCTGGAGTGAGGGGGTTATTTCTTTTCGATCAATCTCCGGCCTTGTGCCGCAATCGCGATTTCCAGTGCCGTTTCAAGACGTATGACGCGGGCGGTGAGGTCTTCGATCTTCAATTGTTGACCTTTAACTTGCTCCGCCAACCCGACAACCTTGTCGTTCATCTTGATGACGGTTGTGAGAGCGTTCCAAAGCTTGTCGCTGATCGCCATCTAGGCCGCCTTTTTTATGGTACGTTTGGCGCGGACCACTGGCTGTCTGCCAGCGATTCTTTTGTTTGACTCGGCGATAGCCTTCAGCGCCCCATCAAGGGCTTTGTTGGCCAGTGCTGTGGATTTTTCAACCTGGGTAATAAGCCCATCAAGCAATGAATCGTCTGCGCTGGGGTCGTACGTCCCGGTGGCGCGGCGCACAAATTCACCCATCGTAAGCTTGGCGCTCTTTGCCTTTGCGGCAATAGAGGCCTTTTCCTTGCGGGTCAGCAGGACAACCAATCTTTCTGTGCTTGACATGGTGTTACCCTCAAATATGCTAATGGTATTGACATTATCATATTACCTGGAAATTAAGCCTCGTCAAGCCTATGCCCTAGGCCAGTAGAGAGGGTAGCTGTGAGGTTAAAGTCATTTTCTCAGCGGTCGCCTTGCCGGAGAGGGCAAAACCGGCCAGCTTGCCTGTCGCGTCTTGGCACAGGGCCTTGACGCCCTCCTCCATCTTGGTGATTTGCCATTCACATGGAATGTTTGCCGGAGGCGGCGACACCACGACCGGGCAAGCGGGAGTCTTGATGACCACCGGCATGGCAGGATACATGACTTGAGTAGTTTGACCGCTCAAGGTCTTCGCCAGGGCGCGCGCCGCGTGCATGATGGGCATGACGAACGGCAACACCAATCCCTCCACTTCTGCGCAATCCCCTAACGCATAGACATCTTCGGCGCTGGTTTTGAGCATGCGGTCGGTGACTATTCCACGATTGACCTTAATCCCGGCCGCTTGCGCTAGTGATGTGCGTGGCCTCAAGCCGATGGCCGAAAGGACGACATCGGCATTCAGTTTGCCGCCATCGGACAATTCGATATCATAGCCTTGGCCTGCGCGATTGATGGCCACGGCGCCTTTGCCGAAGTGCCAGGTCACACCCATTTTGGAAAGACCGTCGAGCATAGCCTCGGACACAGCCTGTGGCAGCAAACGCCTCAGTGGCAGAGTGCCGGGGTCAATGACCTCCACATGGTAACCGCCGGTCACCAAGTCGTTGGCAAACTCGCATCCAATCAGTCCGGTGCCGATGATGGCGACGTTTTTGGCGCCGGCCAGCGCTTGGCGAAAACGCACGTAATCCTGCAGATCATTCACCGACAACACCTGCTCGGCAGCATCGCCTTTCAATTCCGCGCGAATGGGATCTGCGCCCAGCGCAAGTACGAGTTTGGAATACTGCAACGTCTCGCCGTCCAAGACAATCATGTGTTGCGTTGTATCTATGGCGCTGACGCGCTTGTTAGGGAAAATGGTGGAGTTCAGTTGAGTCCCCATCTGCTCCGCGCTGTTCATGGCGAGCTGTTCCGCCGTCTTGCCGCTGGCAAAGGCGTTGGAGAGCATCGGTTTGGAATAGAAGCGTCCATCGTCGGCGGTGATAATGACGAGTGGGGTATCTTTATCGACCTTCCTGAACTCACGGGCAAGCGTGTAACCCGCAAGTCCGCTGCCTATGATGGTGATCGGATTCATATTGTTATTTTCCGGTGATTGTCAGGGTTAAAAAGAGTAAGGGGAGGGCTAGCCCTCCCCTACTCTGCCTGCCACTGTTATGCGGCATCCGCGATGGCTACCATTTCGAAGTCGGCCTTGGCCACTCCGCAGTCGGGACATGCCCAGTCATCCGGGATACTCTCCCAGCGGGTGCCGGGGGCGATGCCTTCTTCCGGCAAACCGGCCACTTCGTCATAGATAAAACCGCAGACTACACATTGCCATTTCTTCATCGTCATCTCCTTATATTGACCTGAGTTAAGCCGCTACCTTGGCAAGCGTCTCGCGATACTTGTTAGCGTGACGCTCTTCGACCTTGGCGAGTGCCGCGAAACGCTTGGCGGCCTTTTCCAAGGTGGCCTTGAAGCGCTCGGCGTGCTCTTTGGACTCGGCGATCTGCTCGTCGTACTCCGCTATCGCCGCCGCGTTGCCTTCTTGTACCGCCATGTGCCGGAAGCTGGGATACATCTCGGTGTACTCGTAGGTCTCACCGGCGATGGCCATCTCCAAACATTGCGCCACGTTCATGTCTGTCTTGGGATAAAGCAGATCCATGTGACCGAAGGCATGCTGGACTTCCTGGGCCGCGGTCTCTTCAAAGACCTTGGCGGTTTCCACATCGCCTGCGGCGCGAGCGATCCCGGCGAAATACAGATACTTGATATGCGCCATGGATTCGCCGGCAAAGGCGGCCTCGATATTTTTAACAGTAACTGACTCGTTCGTCTTCATAATCTATCTCCTCTGTTAGGGTACATTCATCACTTACTTCGTGACACAGGGAGAATAATAGGGGTTGGTAGTTAATAAATCTAATTGATTGTTATTAATATGTTGATAGCTTCTGGCTATCATATAAATCTTGGGGTCAGTTCAAGCTTTGGGTTGGACTGGATCAAGGTCGAGGAAGTTCACACACGGTAACGGACAAGCATGCAATGCCTCACGCAGCGTCCCAATCGCCTGGGGGCGGGTGAAACTGTTGCGCCAGGCCAGCGCGATGCGGCGCTTGGGGACGGGATCGGCAAACGGACGCACCGTGAGGAGCTTGTCTTCCGCCTGATGGGAAAGCACCGAGGTGCAAGGCAATACGGTGATCCCTGCGCCAGAGGCAACCATGTGGCGTATCGTTTCCAGCGAGCTGCCTTCCAGGGTGCGTTGCAGGCTGCCCACAGCGCTGGAGCGATTAAGTCCAGGACAGGCCTTGAGCACCTGGTCGCGAAAGCAATGCCCAGCACCAAGCAGCAACAGATTTTCCTTGGCCAGTTCCTTGGCCTTGATCGTTTTCAGCTTTTTCCACTCGTGATTAAACGGCAGTACTACCTTAAACGGCTCGTCATAGAGCACCTGCGTCACAACGCCGGGCTCATCAAAAGGTAGTGAGATCACAATTACATCCAATACCCCTTCTTTTAATAATTCACTCAGGCGCGCGGTATAATTTTCTTCGATCAGCAACGGCATACGCGGCGCGCGTTTGTGCAACAGCGGTATCAAATGCGGCAAGAGGTACGGCCCTACGGTGTAAATAACGCCGAGACGCAGCGGCCCGGCCAGCGGGTCTTTTCCATGTTGGGCGATCTCCTTGATGGCGGCAGTCTGCTCCAGGACACGTTGGGCCTGCGTGACAATACGTTCCCCGACGGGGGTAGGCGTCACCTCGTTCGTGCCGCGCTCGAACAGCGTCACGCCCAGCTCTTCTTCCAGCTTACGTATCGCCACGCTTAAGGTCGGCTGACTGACAAAACACGCCTGTGCGGCGCGGCCAAAGTGCCTCTCGCGCGCTACCGCAACGATATAACGAAGTTCAGTGAGCGTCATAGTCTGGTGTTATATTTGAACGAGGCTATAATATCCATACATGGAGATTAACATGAACCCGGCAACGAATTCTGATCGCCCTTCCCTGCCTCTGCCCGATGGAGAGCAGTGCGTCTTACTGCACTCCTGCTGTGCGCCGTGTGCCGCCGACATCATGAGCGAAATGAAACGCTCCGGGGTAGATTACACGATTCTGTTTTACAATCCCAACATCCATCCTAAACACGAATACGAACTACGGAAATCAGAGAACAAGCGCTATGCCGAGAAACTCGGCGTGCCATTTGTAGATCTGGATTACGACACCGATAACTGGTTTGCCCGCATAAAAGGTTTGGAATATGAGCCCGAACGCGGCGAGCGCTGTACCCAATGTTTCGACATGCGCTTTGAACGTTCCGCGCTATACGCCGTCGAGTATGGTTTCAAGGTTTTCACCAGCTCGCTCGGCATCTCGCGCTGGAAGGACATGGACCAAATCAACCGCTGCGGGGAAAGGGCTGCAGCGCGCCATGAAAATTTGTCCTACTGGACCTTCAACTGGCGCAAGGGCGGCGGCAGCGCCCGCACCGTAGAAATCTCTAAAATAGAACACTTTTATCAACAAGAGTATTGCGGCTGTATTTACTCGCTGCGCGATACCAATCTGCATCGCAAAACTCAGGGTAAACCGAAGATTAAATTTGGAATAAGATTCTATAAGACAGAAGAATCAAAGTAATTTTCCATGACAAAGGAATCCTGTTGTAGGCGTGCGCGCCATATATGCACACATCGGGGGTCTGTTTGCCTGGTTGTGCGTAATGGGATTAATTGTAGCAATCGGCTGGACTGTCATAGATGCAGTCTAAAACATTGTATTGTTTAGCACAGGCGATTATTATTCGCCATGAAGGGTTCATCCTGCGCTAACATCTTCTATCAATTAAGGAGTTGGTCTCTCTAGAAATATCCAAGACCAGGGTTGTTGAATTTGACTCACCATGAAAGGAGGCAACATGGCCAAGTGCGTAACACCCTGCGATACGTCTGAAGATGGGATTTGTGTAATTCGCGG